>NZ_JSZM01000013.1:0-54128 GCF_000801965.1 Lysinibacillus sp. A1 | reverse complement strand
AGAGAGGGAAGGAGCGTACTCAAGTACGTGACTGACTGAACGACAGCAGCTGACGAAGAAATACGATGTATATTGAAAGCCGACTATAGTCTAGTGATGATGGCAAAGAGGTCACACCCGTTCCCATACCGAACACGGAAGTTAAGCTCTTTAGCGCCGATGGTAGTTGGGGGCTTCCCCCTGTGAGAGTAGGACATCGCTAGGCGCAAAAAGTCGCTACTGATACACTCAGTAGTGGCTTTTTTTTCTGTCTAAAATTCCAAAAAGTAGATAAAGTAAGGAGGCATTTCTTTGAATGAAATGCCTCCTTACTATTTTAGACAGTTGCTGCTCGTAGTTCGATACGACGAATTTTCCCAGATGTTGTTTTTGGTAACTCATCGATAAAGACAATACTACGAGGATATTTATAAGGTGCCGTCAGTGCTTTTACATGCTCCTGTAGCTCCTTGATTAGTTCATCTTCATTGTGTCCCTTATAGCCATCTCGTAAGATTACGTAGGCTTTGACAATATGCCCTCTAATTTCATCTGGAGCAGCTACCACAGCACACTCTTGTACAGCATCATGTTTGTTTAAGGCATCTTCCACTTCAAATGGGCCAATCGTATAACCAGATGAGATAATAATATCGTCGCCCCTACCTTCAAACCAGAAGTAACCATCTTCATCACATTTTGCTTGATCACCTGTAATGTACCATTCACCGCGGAATGCCGCTTGTGTCCGCTCAGGCTCACGATAATACTCTTTAAACAAGGCTGGCGATGATTTGTGTATCGCAATATCGCCAACCTCGCCAACAGGTGCCTCATTGCCTTCATTGTCGATAATACGTACAATATTACCTGGAGTTGGGACACCCATGGAACCAGGTCGTAGCTCCGTGTTTTCCAAAGTACCAATGAGTAATGTATTTTCAGTTTGACCATAACCATCGCGGACTTTTAAACCAAAGTGATTCTTAAATGTTTCAATGACTGGTCGATTTAATGGCTCACCAGCAGAGACAGCACTACGAAGAGAAGATAGATTATAGTCTTTTAAATTCTCAAGTTTTGCCATGATACGATATTCAGTTGGGGTGCAGCAAAGAACATTAACCTTTTCATCTTGCAACAGCTGAAGATATGTTTTTGCATCAAATCCACCATGATAAACAAAGGCAGTAGCTCCCAACATAATAGTAGATAGGAACGGACTCCAAATCCATTTTTGCCAGCCTGGAGCTGCAGTTGCCCATACTAAGTCTCCTTCACGTACACAAAGCCATTGTGCAGCCGCTGTTCGAATATGCGCGTAGCCCCAGCCATGAGAATGGACGACGCCTTTAGGCTTACCTGTTGTTCCAGAAGTATAAGAAAGGAATGCCATGTCATCGCGCTTAGTAGCAACAGCCGTAAATGTATGTGGCTGAGAGCTAGCCAATTCATCTAAAGAAGACCAATCTCCTGTAGCTGTTCCGATGACCATTTTGTTTTTTAAAGCATCTACAGAAGACGAAACTTTGTCTACTTCACTAGTAAATACTTCATAGGCGATAACCGCACTAGCAGAAGAATGCTCCATGCGATACTCTAAATCACTTGCACGCAACATCTCTGAACAGGAAATAGGAACAATACCCGCTTTTAAACAGCCTAGGAAAACAAAATATGCCTCAGGTAGGCGAGGAATAATAACTAATACACGATCTCCTTTTTGAAGCCCCTTCTTCGTAAAGGCATTTGCGTATTGATTCATTTTTTGAACAAGCTCAACGTAAGTAACGGTTTGTCTCTCTTGTTGTGTATTTAACCAACGTATGGCTTGGCGTTCACTATCTTGCGAAAACTTTTCTAATTCCTCTGTGATGTTATAAACATCCGGTGCAATTAAATCCTCTATTACCATTTGAACATTCCTCCCCCTAAAATGATAGAAAATTCATAAAACTATTTTTATTTTAACAATTGCAATAATATACAGCAAGAATAATTAATACACAAAATAGAAATTTTAGATTTAATAGAGAACTATTATGCATTCTAAGTACTATTTAAGAAAGCCTCGACAAGAAAATATAATATTTTACACAAATGTGTTGCATTATTTAGAATGCTTGCTATAATAATAAATGTACTTAAGAGGTTGTCTAAGACCGATTTGAATAGTATTGTTCCGAAGTAGCTCAGTTGGTAGTAGCACCTGACTGTTAATCAGGTTGTCGCAGGTTCGAGTCCTGCCTTCGGAGCCATTTTTTTGCTCATTTTTAAGATGGATTTATACATAAAAAATGTAGAAAAGTGTTGCAAGAATGTAGAAATAGTGTTATTATAATTCTTGTCTTGTTTGAGACATAAGTTTGGCCCCTTGGTCAAGTGGTTAAGACACCGCCCTTTCACGGCGGTAACACGGGTTCGAATCCCGTAGGGGTCACCAATTAAAATACATCATCATGATGTACAGGCTTTAAAAAGAAAATAAACTGGGATATAACACACCTGTTTCTATGGAGGATTAGCTCAGCTGGGAGAGCATCTGCCTTACAAGCAGAGGGTCGGCGGTTCGAGCCCGTCATCCTCCACCATTATTCTTGTGTTATTTCGGAGGGGTAGCGAAGTGGCTAAACGCGGCGGACTGTAAATCCGCTCCTTAGGGTTCGGCGGTTCGAATCCGTCCCCCTCCACCAGTTTTATAAATGATTGGGGTATAGCCAAGCGGTAAGGCAACGGATTTTGATTCCGTCATGCCTAGGTTCGAATCCTAGTACCCCAGCCATTTTTCTTTTATGAGCCATTAGCTCAGTTGGTAGAGCATCTGACTTTTAATCAGAGGGTCGAAGGTTCGAGTCCTTCATGGCTCACTTTTATAGAATAAAATATATTCAAAAGTGATATAATAAATACAGATAACTAATCTCTTACTGAAAACAGTAGGAGATTTTTTTATGCTATTTAAGAATGAATAAATATACGTATTTATGTTGGGTTGAGCCAAGTGGTAAGTAGGCTTTACAATAGTCTTATAACTTATAGGGGGTATAAAAACATGAATAAACTTAATATTTCTATTATTGGAGTACCAACAGATTACGGACAAACACGCCGAGGCGTAGATATGGGACCAAGTGCTATTCGTTATGCAGGCGTTGTTGAACGTTTAGCAAGTATTGGACACGAGGTACAAGATCAAGGGGATATTCGTGTTAGTCAAAAGCATGCAAACGCGGCAGTAGATGAAAAGTTATTGAATTTAGAGGAAGTAGTAGAAGTTAGTACGGCTTTAGCTAATAGCGTACATGAAGTAGTCGAACAAAAAAAATTCCCACTTGTATTTGGTGGTGACCATAGTATTGCTATTGGGACACTTGCTGGATTAGGGGAACATTATAAAAATCTAGGTGTTATTTGGTATGATGCACATGCAGATTTAAATACACCTGAAACTACACCTTCAGGCAATATACATGGGATGCCTTTAGCAGTTAGTATTGGGCTTGGGCATGAACGTTTAGTTCAAATTCGTACTAATGTGCCAAAAATTAAGCCAGAAAACGTTATTATTATCGGAGCTCGTTCTGTAGATCCTGGTGAGCGTGATTTGATTCGTGAACAGGGAATTAAAGTATACACTATGCATGAAATTGACCGACTTGGCATGACGCGTGTTATGGAAGATGCACTTGCCTATTTAAAAGATCGAGATGTAGATGGATTACACCTATCGCTGGATTTAGATGGACTTGACCCTCTTTATACACCAGGGGTTGGAACACCAGTGCCAGGTGGGATTACGTATCGAGAAAGTCATTTAGCGATGGAAATGTTACAAGAGTCGGGAATGTTAACTTCAGCAGAGTTTGTAGAAGTTAATCCGATATTAGACGAGAAAAATACAACAGCAAATGTAGCTGTTGCTTTAATGGGATCTTTATTTGGAGAAACTTTAGTTTAAAGAAAATTTTTCAAAAAATTGCCTGTTGCCACATTGCATAAAAATCTTTTGCTATAATTGAAATAAAACGAAACTTTTCTTATCGATGGGTCGTATAGTATAAGACAGTTGTAAAGGTGGAGAAGTCAACACAATGGATGCGTTAGTAAATAAGAGAATAAAACAAGTGCTTAAAGGCGATCAAAACGCATTTGCCGATATTGTGAGTCTCTATCAGCACAAACTGTACCAAGTATGCTATCGAATGTTAGGTAACAAACAAGAATCTGAAGATATTGCTCAGGAAGCTTTTGTTCGGGCATATATGAATTTGCATACTTTTGATCAGAAAAGAAAGTTTTCCACGTGGCTTTATCGCATAGCGACAAACCTCTGTATAGATCGTATTCGGAAAAAGAAACCGGATTATTATTTAGATGCAGAAGTAGCTGGTACAGAAGGGCTTGATATGTATTCACAAATCGCAGCTGACGACCAGCTACCAGAGGAGCAGTTAGAGCAAATGGAGCTGCAAGATCGCATTCAATACGAAATTGGACGTTTGCCGGATAAATACCGTTCCGTTATAGTATTGAAATATATAGAAGAGTTATCGTTGCAAGAAATTAGCGAGATTTTAGATATGCCGCTTGGAACGGTGAAAACGAGAATTCACCGCGGACGTGAGGCATTACGTAAGCAGTTAAACAATCTGTAGGAGGGGGAGCGTCATGAATACTTGTCCAGAGCATATTATTGATTATATGCATGATTATTTAGACGGTGACATTAGTCGTGAGCATGAGCAAGAGTTAAAGCAACACTTGCATACATGTAATGATTGTAAACAGTTGATGCATGAATTGAGTGAAACAATCGCCTTTGTGAAGAGTGCTTCCCATATTACAGCGCCTCCGGATTTTGAAGCAGCAGTAATGGCTCGTTTACCAAAACCAAAAAGTCGAGTAGGCATACAAAAATGGATACGCCGACATCCATTTTTTGTGGCAGCAGCAGTATTTTGTTTATTTATGAGTGCTACCTTGCTCGGTAGCTTTATGGATGACCAGCATTTCTCTGTGACCAAACAGCCCAATTTAGTTGTGGATGGTCAAACGGTTATCGTACCTGAAGGAGAAGTTGTAAAGGGCGATATTGTGGTGAAAAATGGCGATTTGGTTGTTGAAGGAGAAGTTGATGGTAACGTCACAGTCATAAACGGGCAATACATGGCATCTTCAGCAGTAGTTTCAGGAAGAATTGAAGAAATTGACGAAGTATTTGAATGGTTATGGTATACAATTAAAAACTCTGTAAAATCAGCCATGACATTTGATGAAAAGGAAGAAACTAAATAACACTCTATACGTCCTAAAAAATAGTGCACGTGAGAGGCTGAAAGGTCTACTCTTATGAGTAGACTTTTTATTTGAAAAAAGTTACATTTGATAAGAATGTGCTATACTTGAATGTGTATGGATTCGTAATGAAAAGTGGGGGATGCCACGTGCAAATTATTGAACATTTCACAGATTTAACGCCTGTGAATATTGTTATTAACTTCATCGATGTACTGCTCGTTTGGTACGTTGTTTATAAGGTCTTAACCCTCATTAAAGGTACGAAGGCTGTCCAATTACTTAAGGGAATTTTCGTCATTATTATTGCACGAATTGCAACAGACCTTTTAGGGTTACAAACATTAGGCTGGATGTTACAGCAGGTCATTGAATTTGGTTTCTTGGCAATTATTATCATCTTCCAACCTGAAATCAGACGAGGCTTAGAACAAATTGGTAGAGGTAAACTTTTCCAACGATCATCTAGTCAAGAAGACGAGGAGCAAACAAGGCTTATAGAGGCTATGAAAAAATCTGTAAGTTATATGGCAAAACGTCGAATAGGTGCGTTAATTTCAATTGAAAAAGAAACAGGTCTTAATGAATATATTGAAACAGGTATAGGTCTAAATGCTGAAATTTCTTCAGAATTGCTCATTAATATCTTTATACCGAATACGCCACTACATGATGGGGCGGTTATTATGCAAAGAGATAAAGTTACAGCGGCAGCTTGTTATTTACCTCTATCTGAAAGTCCATTTATTTCAAAGGAGTTAGGGACACGCCACCGTGCTGCGCTTGGGTTAAGTGAAGTTACGGATGCAATTACAATCGTTGTCTCAGAGGAAACAGGCGCCATTAGTATTACGTTGAATGGTAATCTCCATCGTAATCTTTCTCTAGAGGAGTTCGAGACACTATTACGAAAAATGTGGTTCGGATCAGCACAAGAGTCAAATGCAGCCTCTAAGTTAACTTGGAGGGGGAAAAAGAATGGATAAAATGATGGATAGCCCTTGGGTATTAAGAATCATCGCGCTATTTTTAGCATTTTTGCTTTTTTTCTCAGTTCGTACCGAGCTATCTCCAATCAATACAACAACCACCACTGAACAGACTGATATTATTCGTGATGTGCCAGTAGATGTTTATTATGATAATGAGAATCTGATTGTAACAGGTTTACCTGAAACAGTAGATGTGAAGATAAAAGGGCCAATGCCTGTTGTTATAAAAACAAGAGCAACAAAGGATTTCTCAGTATTTGTTGATTTAAGTAATCTATTGATTGGCGAGCATGATGTAAAGCTACAATACGAAAATATTTCTGATAAGTTAAAGGTTACATTAGACCCTGCAACTATTCATGTAAATATTGAGGAAAAGGTCACGAAAGAGTTCCGAGTGGACCCTGAGATGAATACTCGACTAATCGAAGAAGGGTATATTTTAAAGGATATGGTAGCTGATCCACCAACTGTTTACGTGACAGGTGCAAAAAGTGCTATTGAAAGCATCAGCTATGTAAAAGCAACTGTTGCTGGAGAGCCAGGCTTGAAGCAATCCTTCTCTCAGGACGCGGCAGTAAAAGTATTAGATCGAGACTTAAATAAGCTTGATGTGACAATTGAACCTGATACTGTTAATGTTCAGGTAGATATTGGGGAATATAGTCGAGAACTCCCGGTTGTTTTGAGGGAAACAGGGCAAGCATTGGAAGATATAACGATCAATTCTTTAACGTTTACGCAAAAAATGATTAAAGTATATGGCAGAAAATCGATTATTGATGGTTTAACAGAAATTCCAATAACAGTGGACCTGTCAAAAATTACAGAGTCAAAAACTTATGAAATTGATGTAAAATTACCAGATGGTGTGACAAAAATATCTGATAAGAAAATAAAAGTGAAGGCAGATATTACAAAAGTAGAGAAGGAAGAAGAGCAGAAAACACCAGCTTCTACAGAGGAACCGCCACCTCCTACTGAAGAAACTGATGTGAAGGATGATAGTACTACTACTGATAAAAATACGCCAACCGATGAAACGGAAGATATTGATTCTTAAACAATATCTGACTATAATTTTATTTTGATTCTAAATCAAAAATCTAACCGGAGTTTGTTTTGGTGGGTAGACCGCAATATATTCACCAGACAAACTAACTGAGTGGACTATTAAAAATTACCAATGAATAAACAAAAGCAGACTTTTCCAAAAGTAAGCGGACAAGTGTCTATGGATGAATATGACACAGTCTTGCATTGAAGGAGAGAATAAGTAGAATGGGTAAATATTTTGGAACAGATGGCGTCCGTGGCGTCGCCAATAGTGAACTAACACCGGAATTTGCATTTAAACTTGGCCGTATAGGTGGCTATGTGTTAACGAAGGATGCAACTGACCGTCCTAAGGTTTTAATTGGTCGTGACACACGTATTTCAGGCGAGATGCTGGAAGGTGCACTTGTTGCTGGTCTCTTATCAATTGGGGTAGAAGTAATGCGTCTTGGAATTATTTCAACACCAGGTGTGGCATACCTTACTCGCATTATGAGCGCAGATGCAGGCGTCATGATTTCAGCTTCGCATAACCCAGTAGCGGACAATGGCATCAAATTCTTCGGTCCAGATGGCTTTAAACTAACAGATGCACAAGAAGAGGAAATTGAAGTTTTACTTGATGCTCAAGAGGATACATTACCACGTCCAATAGGGGCAGATTTAGGATCTGTAAGTGACTATTTCGAGGGTGGACAAAAATATATTCAATACTTAAAACAAACAGTGGATGAAGAATTTGATGGTATCCATGTAGCATTAGACTGTGCACATGGTGCTACCTCCTCATTAGCGACGCATCTTTTTGCGGATCTAGAGGCTGACATTTCTACAATGGGCGCTTCTCCAACTGGTCTAAATATTAATGATGGTGTAGGTTCAACGCATCCTGAGGGACTAGCTAAGTTTGTATTGGAAAAGAATGCAGATGTTGGTCTAGCATTTGATGGGGACGGTGACCGTTTAATTGCTGTAGATGAAAACGGTAAAATTGTTGACGGCGATCAAATTATGTTTATTATTGGAAAGTATTTAAATGCAGTTGGTCGTTTAAAGAAGCAAACAATTGTTTCAACTGTTATGAGCAATATGGGCTTCTATAAGGCTGTCGAAGATAATGGTATGCAAAGTATACAAACGGCAGTAGGAGATCGTTATGTTGTAGAGGAAATGCGTGCTAATGATTACAATTTAGGTGGCGAACAATCAGGGCATATTGTTTTCTTAGATTTTAATACAACAGGTGATGGTCTACTAACAGGTATTCAGCTTGTCGACATTATGAAAGCAACAGGTAAGAAGCTATCAGAGCTTGCTGCTGAAATGAAAATCTATCCTCAGCGTCTTGTCAATGTTCGCGTAACAGACAAGCATGCAGTGACTGAAAATACGAAAGTGGCTGCTGTGATTGCAGAGGTAGAAGCGGAAATGGCAGGAAATGGCCGTGTCTTAGTACGTCCTTCAGGTACTGAGCCACTTGTTCGTGTAATGGTGGAAGCTGCTACAGAAACAGATTGTGAGCGTTTTGTTGACCGTATTGCAGATGTTGTACGTGCAGAAATGGGCTTAACAGAATAGTAAATATAGGACATGAACTCGATTTCCGTTTTTAGGAAATCGAGTTTTTCTTGTTTGAAATGGATGTTTGAAATAGAAAAGATGGGGAACAGTAAAAGGGAGTCACAATAAACAAGGAGTGTTTGATAGATATGGCTAAAATTGCTACAGTTATTACCGATATGTTCGAGGATAGTGAATTTATAAGTCCTAAGGAAGCTTTAGAAGCGGCTGGACATCAGCTAGTAACAATTGATACAGAGGCAGGAAAAGTAGTAAAAGGAAAACATGGGGAAACAGTAAAAATTGATAAAGGCATTGATGAAGTAAAGGCCACTGATTTTGATGCACTGTTTATACCTGGTGGTTTTTCTCCAGATATCTTACGTGCCGATGATCGAGTAGTGGCGTTTGTAAAATCCTTTATGGATGATATGAAGCCAACCTTTGCCATTTGTCATGGACCGCAGCTACTAATTACGGCAAAAACACTAAATGGTCGTGACGCCACGGGTTATAAATCCATTCAAGTAGATTTAGAAAATGCAGGGGCAAAATTCCACGATGAAGAAGTATTCGTCTGTCAAAAGCAACTAGTAACAAGTAGAACACCAGATGACCTACCTGCCTTTAATAGAGAAATAGTAAATTTATTAGCTAGTAAATAATAAAAAGGGCACAAGCTGTTTGGGCTTGTGTCTTTTGCTATCTTTTGGGAAATATGATGAGCGCATTTGTGATTGGATCAAGATTAATATGCCTTCTGCTATACCCTCAATGCCCATAATCGTACGTTGTTTGACAATTTCATATCCATACATTGTGCAACGATTAATGCTTTCTAATACGATCTCCTTTAAAACTTCTTTGAGCATTTCACTCACATACTCTACAGATCCGCCTCCACTAACAATTGTTTGTCTACATATTTGTCACGAAAAAGCAAGAGTACTAGGTATTTTTTATAACGAAAGTTTGACGGATAGCATATGATTGAGTATGATGGAGAAGTTGAAGACGAGGTCCGACCTTGTTCTTTAACGGACGCAGAAGGAGGAAAGAGAGCGTAAAATCGGAAAACAATTATAGCGCCTGAGCTGAAGAAATTGGACGAAATGGATCTTCAGCAGACGAGGTGGAGGTTTATCGAAAATTCGGCGGATACCTCCCGATCGACATACCCGATTGTCATTTTTCATTTTGAAAGCATTTAAGCGATTGAATGTACAGGAAATGGAAAAGGTATCGTAAAGCAATAGATGAATAGTAGAAAACTTCACATATCGAATGCCTCATTCAGATGGCTGAATGATTTGATTGCATGTACGGGAGTGTTTTATTTTATATAAAAATTAAGCATGCTTGTCCATTCTAAAAATTCGATAGATGAGGTCTACTTTGTCATTGCGTTAAATTGACATTATCGGAGGACGAGAATTTATGTGTGGAATTGTAGGATATATTGGTGAATCAGATGCAAAGGAAATTTTATTAAAAGGCTTAGAGAAACTAGAATACCGTGGTTATGATTCAGCAGGTATTGCAGTACGTAATGAAGAAGGCGTAACTGTTTTTAAAGAAAAAGGACGTATCGCAGACTTACGAGGAGCGGTAGATGAAGATGTTGCTGCTAAAATTGGTATTGGTCATACACGTTGGGCAACACATGGTGTACCAAATCGTTTAAATGCTCACCCGCATCAAAGTGCATCAGGGCGATTTACGCTTGTGCACAATGGGGTAATTGAAAACTATCATCTATTACAAAAAACGTATTTAAAAGGCATTCCGATGAAATCTGATACAGATACAGAGGTTATCGTGCAATTAGTAGAATTGTTTGTAAAGGAAGGTTTAAGCACAGCAGATGCTTTCCGTAAAACATTATCTTTACTACATGGTTCATATGCGCTTGCATTATTAGATGCAGAAGCTGCAGATACAATCTTTGTAGCGAAAAATAAATCACCACTTTTAGTTGGAATTGGTGAAGGCTTCAATGTTGTTGCTTCAGATGCAATGGCTATGCTGCAAGTGACAGATCAATATGTAGAGCTTCACGACAAAGAGGTTGTAATTGTACACAAAGCTAGCGTTGAAATTACAAAACTAGATGGTTCTGTAGTTGAACGTGCACCATATACAGCAGAGCTTGATATGAGCGATATTGAAAAGGGGACATATCCTCATTATATGTTAAAAGAAATGGATGAGCAGCCTACTGTCATTCGCAAAATTATTCAAGCGTATGAGGGTGACAATGGCGATCTAACAATAGATACAGAAATCTTAGAAGCATTGCGAGCTGCAGATCGTTTATATATTATTGCGGCGGGCACAAGCTATCATGCAGGTCTCATTGGTAAACAATATTTCGAAAAAATGGCTGGTATTCCAGTAGAAGTTCATATTTCTAGTGAATTTGGCTATAATATGCCATTACTTTCAGAAAGACCATTATTTATCTTTATTACACAATCAGGTGAAACAGCAGACAGCCGTCAGGTACTAGTAAAAATTAAAGAGCTTGGCTACCCAACACTAACGATTACAAATGTTCCTGGCTCAACTCTATCACGAGAAGCTGACCACACATTATTATTACATGCAGGTCCAGAAATTGCGGTAGCTTCTACAAAAGCATATGTGGCGCAAGTTGCTGTTCTTGCTTTAGCAGCATACGTAACAGCAAAAGCAAATGGCACAGGCTTAGAATTTGATTTAAAACAAGAGCTTGCGATTGCCGCAAACGGTATCCAAACAATGATTGACTCAAAAGAAGTATTAGAAGACATCGCAGAGGACTACTTAAAAATTGCGCGTAACGCATTCTTCATTGGCCGTAATATGGACTTCTATGTGAGCCTTGAAGGGGCCTTAAAGCTAAAAGAAATCTCTTACATCCAAGCAGAAGGATTTGCTGGCGGTGAGCTTAAACACGGAACAATTGCTTTAATTGAAGAAGGTACACCAGTATTTGCACTTGTTACACAGGCATCAGTTGGGCTAAACATCCGTGGTAATGTGAAAGAAGTCGCTGCGCGTGGTGCATATCCATGTATTATTGCAATGGCTGGTATCGATGAGGATGGAGACCGTTTAGTCATTCCGCATGTTCACGAATACCTAACGCCACTTGTATCAGTAGTGCCATTACAGTTAATCAGCTACTATGCGGCCCTCCACCGTCGTTGTGATGTGGATAAACCACGTAACTTAGCTAAATCGGTGACGGTTGAGTAATTATTCATTCGGGACAAAAAATTCATGTTCAGTTACAATAAAGTTCTATACTAGACAAAATAGTTGTATACTTTACAATAAAGTCTTATACTGGACAAAAAAGTTGTATACTGGATATTCAAACAATTTCTATGAGTGATTCTAACTATATTATTGTATATAAATAAGATAAACCTTGATACAGTATGATGCTGTATCAGGGTTTTTGTTTTTTCAAAATGGCTTTCAAACCTTTCATTTTTCTAACTATATATATATAAAGTAGGTACATTAAAATAACCTTGGTACATTGTCTACTGTGCCAGGGTTTTGTTTTGTCATTATTACCGTTGAATTATAATCCTTAGAGCAGGAATTAAAACTTTTTTTAAAAAAAAATTGCTATTAATTAATGAGTTGTAGAAAGGTATCAAAAATAAACTTCTTAATTTTGATATGTATCAACATATGCATATATTCTCCACATTTATAGTCTATACTTTATTTTTAAATGTTCTGTAGAAAGGTTGCGTGAGAGTATTTGTTAGAACAATTAAATTTAATACTTGCATTTGGGGCTGGATTATTATCATTTGTATCACCTTGTTCATTACCATTGTATCCTGCTTTTCTATCTTATATAACAGGAATATCCTTTAATGAACTAAAAGAAGAGAAAGGGATCTTAAGACGAAAGTCTTTAATACATACCCTGCTTTTTTTACTTGGTTTTTCTATTATTTTTATGGCATTAGGTTTCTCAACTTCTTTTATCGGAAAGATTTTTATTCAGTATAAAGAGTTACTAAGGCAATTTGGAGCAATTTTCATGGTCTTTTTTGGATTAGTTATTCTAGGTTTCTTTAAATTCGATATTTTACAATCGGAAAAAAAGATTAGTTTTAAAAAAAGGCCCAAAGGATATTTTGGCTCAGTACTTATTGGTATGGGTTTTGCAGCTGGATGGACACCTTGTACTGGACCAATTCTTGCCGGAGTAATAGCTTTAGGAGTGTCTAACCCCGGGCAAGGAATGTTGTACATGTTATTTTATGTGCTAGGTTTCTCTATACCTTTCCTAATAATGTCCTTATTTATTGGAAAAATGAAGTTTCTTCAAAGAAAAAATGGACTGTTTATGAAAATAGGTGGTGCAATAATGATTCTGATGGGGGTTTTATTGTACTTTGATATGATGACTAAAATTATTGCGTTTTTAACACCTATTTTTGGAGGATTTACTGGCTTTTAGTTTTATATCATATAAGAGGGGAAGGAACCAAACTTAATTATGGATAAAAAAAAGAGACGATTTCTTATGCGTTCAATTATATTAATTGTATTATTTGGGGCAATATTATTTACAGTATATACAACTTTAACTAAAGAAAAAAATGAAGTATTACAAATAGGGGATAATGCTCCAAATTTTACTCTAGTTGATATGTATGGTGATAAACATAATTTGGAGGAATACAAAGGACAAGGTGTCTTTTTAAACTTTTGGGGGACTTGGTGCAAACCCTGTGAAAGGGAATTCCCAATTATAGATAGATATTATAAGGAATATAAAGAAAAAGGTATACAGGTATTAGCTATAAATATAGCAGAATCCGACTTCGTGGTTCAAAATTATATTGACCGAAAAGGTTTAACTTTTCCGGTATTAATTGACAAAAACAAAAGTGTAATGGAAGCATATAATATAAATCCATTACCAACGACTATTCTTATTAATTCAGAGGGTAAAATAGAAAAAATAATCACTGGAGAAATGAAAGAACAGGATATAAAGAGTTACATGGAACAAATTTTACCAGACTAAGTAATAATTTTTTAGACTAATAAGAGAGGTGAAAAAATTAGTGAACAAAATCTCTACAAAATTAGCATCGTGTTTTTTTATTGTAGTGCTAATAATGGATTTATTTCTTATGTTTTATCTTCATCGAAATATAATTAATTCGAGAGTTGAAGAAGAATATTATACATTATTGGCGAATGGTGCTAATCATAGAGATGTTTTAATTGAAAATTTTTCTGAAACTACAATAAAACATATCGTTTTGATGGAAAAAAGTAAAGATCGTGCGGTGATCATTACCGATAATAAAGGAAATATCATTGGTAGTTCAGATATTAGTGAATCTTTAAGTGGACAAATAGTTTCTTTAATAAAGAACGTAGACGTAGAAACAGATGAATTATTGACTTCTAACTGGAAAGAATCCCCTTATATTATGAGTGTGCATCCTTATATCTCAAATACAAATCAATCTGGATACGTTTTAATGCTACAAAGTACTGGTTCTCTTAATAAGATGGTTCATGAATTAACTGAACATTTTGGTATGGCAGGTGCTACAAGTTTTATTGTACTTTTTATTGTTTACGCGGTTCTGTCAAAAGTTATAACAAGACCTTTAATACGGATGAAAGAGGCAACAGAGAAATTAAGCAAAGGTGAGTTTAATGTAAAGCTTGCAATTAAAAGTAAAAACGAGCTTGGTGAGTTAGCAAGTTCAATTCAGAAATTAGCCAATGATTTAGAACGTTTAAAAACAGACCGGAATGAATTTCTGGCGTCAGTGGCTCATGAATTAAGTACACCGTTGACATATTTAATTGGATATTCAAAAGTAGCGATGAGAGAGAGTCTAAGTAAGAAACAAAGAGAACAGTATCTTGAAATTATTGTTGAAGAGTCCAATAGAATGAAGGAATTGGTAAAAAATTTATTAGACTTGGCTAGAATGGACGAAAACACATTTACTGTCATGAAAGAATCTTTCTCTGCTCGATATTTTTTCGAAGCAATATGTAAACTTGTTGCTCCTTCATATGATCTCAAGAATATTAAGTTGAACTTTGTTTGCACTGAAGATTTTCAAATATATGCTGACCCATTACGTTTAGAGCAAATTGTCATAAACCTATTGGATAATGCTTTGAAATATTCAAAGGAAAATACAGAGGTAACATTAAAGGCTTGTAAAAATGAAGGGAAAACAAGAATTGAGGTTATTGATACAGGTATTGGCATTCCACAAGAAGAAATTGACTTCATTTTTGAGAAGCTATATCGTGTTGAGAAATCACGTTCTCGTGCATATGGTGGTTCAGGAATTGGACTTGCTGTTGTGAAGGAATTAGTAGAAGCACACAATGGTACCATTGAAGTCAAAAGTAAACTTGGAGAAGGAAGTACATTTACGGTGATCATATAACACATGGAGGTTAAATATGCAGACAATTTTGATTGTGGATGATGAAGAAAGAATGCTCGATTTAGTCGAATTATTTTTAATTCCACATGGATATACCTGTATTAAAGAAAAGAGCGGAATAAAGGCAATAGAGAGAATTAAGAAAGAAAATATCGATCTCGTTTTATTAGATGTTATGATGCCTGAAATGGATGGATGGGATGTTTGTGAATCTATTCGTGAATTTTCAAAAGTACCCATTATAATGCTAACTGCAAGAGCTGATAAATCTGATTTAGCTAAGGGACTTTTATTAGGTGCAGATGACTATATATCCAAGCCATTCGATGAAAGAGAGTTAATAGCAAGAATCAATGCTGTTTTGCGTAGAATTGTCGGATTTGAAAAGGATAATGAAAATATCACTTTTAAAGATTTTGTTTTAGATAAAGAAACATATTCTCTACACTACCAAAATTCAAGTGTGCAACTTACTTTAAAAGAATTTTTAATTATAAAAGCATTAATATCTCGACCTTCTAAGACATTTACAAGAGAGGAATTACTGCATGCTGCATGGGAATATGAAACAGATACAGATACGCGGACTGTTGATTCACATATAAGAAATCTAAGAGAAAAATTAAGTAAATCTGACTTTCCTACCGATGAGTTCCTTAAAACGGTTTGGGGAATAGGGTATAAATGGAGTTAAAAGGAGAAAAGTATGAAAAATTACAAAATTTGGTTAGGTCTATTAGTTATTGTTTTAGTTTTAAGTGCTTGTAATTCAAAAGAAAAAGATAGTTATTCATTTGAAGAAGTGGATAACCCAAAAATTGAACATATACATGGTTTGGGATATATAAATGGTAAAAGTGATTTTGTAATTGCAACACATAGAGGATTGTATAAATATGGTGTAAAGGGTTGGGAAGAAGCGAACAGCCAAAAACATGACTATATGGGCTTTCAGGCGGTCAAAGATGGCTTCTATTCAAGTGGACATCCTGAGGAAGGCTCAAACCTTAAAAACCCTTTAGGAGTTATAAAAAGTACAGATGAAGGAGCAAATCTAGAACAATTAGCCTTTTACGGCGAAATTGATTTTCATTATCTTGCAGCTGGTTATGATTCGAATACAATCTATGTCATTAATGAAACACCTACAGAGAATATGAGTGGTGGATTGCATTATTCAATTGATGAAGGGAAGTCTTGGACTGAATCAGCTATGAATGGCTTTAATTCCGAGTTTGTTTCTAATTTATCAGCTCACCCTTCCAAAAAAGAAATAGTTGCAATTGGTAGTAAAGATGGAATCTTTGTTTCGAATGACTATGGAGTTAACTTTAAATTACTTAAGTCTACTCAAATGGTTACATACGTAACTTTAAATGAGAATGGGGGTTACTATACAAACTATGACTCAAATTCTGTTTCCCTTAGATCATTCTCATTGGATAGTAAAGAAGAAAAAAATATACAACTCCCAAACGAGATAATGCAAGACCCAATTATTTATATCGCTTCTAATCCTACTAATCGAGAAGAAATTACTTTTGTAACAAATAATCTTAACTTCTATCTTTCTAAGAACGAAGGGGAATCGTGGGATAAATTAGCTTCAGAAGGGGAATTAAAAATAAAATAAGGTTATTGAAGGGTGATTGAGATGTATAATTTGATGTCTCAAATTAGTCAAACCATAAGTGAACCAGTTTCTGTATTCTTAAATTCATATGAGCATTCCCCAATCATTATATCTATCCTCCTTGGGTTGATAGGTGCATTTGCTCCATGTCAACTGACTGGAAATATTAGCGCTATTACGTTATATGGTAATCGTACTATCCAATTAGGTAGTAATTGGAGAGAGATCGTTTCGTTTATTATGGGTAAAGTCATAGTATATAGTGCAATTGGTTTGTTGGCGTGGGCATTTGGACAAACATTTGAAAACAAAATAATTAATTTCTTTCCGGTTTTCCGAAAATTGATTGGTCCTCTATTAATACTTACCGGACTTGTGTTAATGGGGACAATAAAGTTAAGAATATTAAATCGAATTTCAAAGAACGTTCCTACTATACTAAAAGAAGGTTATATTGGTTCCTTTTTTCTAGGAGCTAGTTTTGCAATTGCATTCTGTCCAACAATGTTTGTACTCTATTTTGTATGGCTAATGCCAACCGTTATGTCGACTTCATATGGATTAGTGTTACCTGCAATATTTGGATTGGCAACATCAATACCTCTTGTCATCATCTTATTTTTTATATGGTACTTTGATATTAAGGGATTAGTAATGAAGAAAAGTATTAAAGTAGGTAGGTTTATTCAAAAAATAGCCGGAGTTACTCTTTTTATTATTGGAATTTTTGACACAATTACTTATTGGGGAATGTAAATATAAATAATTTAGAAACAAATAAAAGTACATTGCTTTTCAAACATTAATAGAAATCACTATTGTTACAAGTGTTAAGTTTAGATTACGTAACTTGTTCTCCATATTTTCTCCACATATTTTTTCTAAGATACATGTGTAGATTACTATGAGGAGAATAATAATATGGAAACACATTTAATAAAAAAGGTTGCGATTTTAGTAGTAATCTTCTTAATACTAGGTTCAAATTTTGTTTATAGAGTTCATGGCGCAATGAAGGTCGAATCTCCTTTGATTAGCAGTGAAGCTGCTATATTAATAGATGAAAAAACGGGGCGAATTTTATATGAAAAAAATCCAAATCAGAAGATGGCTCCTGCTAGCTTAACAAAGATAGCAACTGCAATATATGCAATTGAAAAAGGGAACCTAGAAGACATTGTCACAATTAGTAAAAATGCTAGAGAAGTTGAAGGAACTAGGGTTTTTTTAGAAGAAGGAGAAAAGGTTAATCTAAGAAAGCTTATTCAAGGCTTACTTGTGAATTCTGGTAATGATGCAGGTATTGCTATTGCTGAGCATTTGGATGGGTCTGTAAAACAGTTTTCGACTAGTATAAATAAATATTTAGAGAATATTGGAATACAAAATACGAACTTTGTAAATCCCCATGGACTATATGATCCAGATCATAAAACTACTGCACAAGATTTAGCAAAAATTACGAAATACGCAATGCAAAATAAGGAGTTTCGTAAAATTTTTGGTCTAAAGGAACTTAATTGGGATGGCAAATCGTGGGATACTACTCTTTATAGTCATCATAAATTAATGAGAGAGCGACCTTATGAAGGAATAACGGGTGGAAAGACTGGATATGTTGATGAATCAGGAATAACTCTTATAACAACAGCAACAAGAAACGATATATCGGTTATTGTCGTAACGCTTAAAGCGCAAACAGAAGACATGGCCTATAACGATACAATAGAACTTCTTGATTATGCATTTGAGAATTTTGAGTCTAGGAATATTCCGATGGGAAAAATATATAAAATTGATGAAATGTCCTTTAAGACCAAAGAAAAACTCGATTATATAGTTTTACAACATGAAACAGTTAGTCAAAGAATCTCTGGAAAGGGTCATTTAGAGCTATTAAATCAAAATCAGGATACTATCGCATCTTTTCAGTTAGAAAATGCCAATAGTAAAATAAATAAAAATGTAACTCATAAAGACACAGAGGACTCGAATTTAAATCAGGATGCATCGGTGTACACAAAATTTAGCGTAATGTTTATTTTCGTCCTATTCATCTATTTAAAGTTTATTCGAAAGAAGAAATTAATATAAATTAAGACAAAGAATGAGGTACATTTTTATCCTCATTCTTTTTTTGTTAAATAATAATTTTATTCAAATTACAATTCATAATTTTTGCATAACTTTGGGGTAAATTAAGATTAAATAAGAAATATTTTTTCTAGGAAACCTAGGAGAAATGAATTCAAGAAAAATGAGGGAACATTCACTAAAAAAATAGTACACATCTGATTTATATTTAGAGGAGTGATATTTGATGGAGAGAAAAGAAAAAAGAGACCACATCCACAATCATAATGTTTCGCATGAACCAATAACAAATCATATGCAAGATGTTCATGAAAATTACAGCCCTAACAATAAGAAAAATAATGAACACAATCATCATCAACATAATCAAAGCGAGGGTAACAACAAACACCATGGTCATTCGATTTCTGATTTTAAGAAAAGGTTTTGGGTATCTTTAGTATTAACGATTCCAATATCATATTTATCCATGATGATTCAGATGCTTCTTGGATATAAAGTAAATTTTGCTGGTGACACATTATTACTATTCTTACTTTCAACAATAGTCTTTTTCTATGGAGGAAAACCATTTTTACTTGGAGCATGGAGTGAATTGAAAAATAGAACTCCTGGGATGATGCTATTAATTACTCTTGCTATCGTAACAGCTTATGTCTATAGTTCACTAACAGCATTTTTCATTGAAGGAAGTGACTTCTTTTTTGAATTAGCAACCTTAATTGTTATTATGCTTCTTGGACATTGGATCGAAATGAGATCAATAATGGGTGCTTCAAAAGCATTAGAAGAGTTAATTAAATTAATGCCTAAAGAAGCTCATAAGTTAGATGCATCAGGCAACCTTATTGAAGTATCTGTTGAAGATTTAAAACCAGGTGATCAAATACTAGTAAAACCAGGCGAGAAAATTCCCATTGATGGAATAGTTTTTGAAGGACACTCTACAGTTGATGAATCGATGTTAACTGGGGAATCAATTCCTATTGAAAAAAAGGTAGGTATGGAGGCCATTGGGGGTTCAATTAATGGAGAGGGTGTACTAAAAATAAATGTTAGTAAAACAGGCAGTGACACTTATCTTGCACAAGTAATCCAATTAGTAAGCGATGCAGAAAAAACTAAATCAAAAGCTCAAGGATTTGCTGATACAGCCGCTAAATGGTTATTCTATGTCGCTATTGTTGCAGGTATTATCACACTGGTTTATTGGTGGTCAACAGATGACTTTGATTTTGCATTAGAAAGAATGGTGACAGTTTTAATAATTGCTTGTCCTCATGCTTTAGGTCTAGCTACTCCTTTAGTAACATCACGTTCTACATCTATTGCTGCTAAGAAGGGTTTATTAATTAGGAATCGTACTTCATTTGAAAACGCATTTAAAATCAATAGAATTGTGTTTGATAAAACTGGTACCTTAACTGAAGGTAATTTTGGTATAACGGATATTCATCCAGTTACAGGGGTTAGCGAAAAAGAATTATTAAAGCTTGCTTACTCTGTAGAAATTCAATCTGAACATCCAATAGCAAAGGGAATTGTAAAAGAGGGTAAGAAGCAAAATATAAAAGTATCTGAAGTAAAAGGTTTTAAAAATTTAACAGGTAAAGGGTTAGTGGCTAATGTTAACGGGTCTGAAATTGCAATTGTTAGTCCAAATGTTTTAAAAGAAAAAAATATTAGCTTCGATGAAAGTACTTACGAAAAACTTGCACAACAAGGTAAAACCGTTATTTTTATATTAAAGGATAATGTATTTTTAGGCATGATTGCTTTAGCAGACATAATAAGGGATTCCTCTTATAAGGTTATAAAAGAATTGAGTGATTTAGGTATTGAAACCGTTATGATGACAGGTGATAACGTGCGTGTAGCAAAATATGTTGGTGAAAAACTAGGCATGACGAAAGTTATTGCTGAAGTATTACCCCATGAAAAAGCTAATAAGGTGAAAGGACTAAAAGAAGAAAATTCGAAAGTTGCAATGGTTGGTGACGGTGTTAATGATGCGCCTGCACTGGCTGAATCAGATTTAGGTATTGCGATCGGTGCAGGCACAGATGTGGCCATTGAAACTGCAGATGTAGTACTGGTAAACAGCAATCCAGAGGACATTCTGAATACATTAAAGCTATCGAAAGCTAGTCATAAAAAAATGGTCCAAAATTTAGGGTGGGCAGCTGGTTATAACATTCTTGCAATTCCACTAGCTGCAGGCGTTTTATATAGTGTAGGTATTGTTATTACACCTGCAATTGGAGCTGCTGTCATGTCCTTAAGTACGATTATATGTGCAATAAATGCACAATTGCTCAAAATCGAATAAGTAAAGATGAAGCAAAAAATTCGTCAAATATAATTTGACGAATTTTTATTATATTGTAAAAAAAAGATTCCAATTTCCTGATTAGTTAAAACTATATATTAAATTTTACATATAGTATATCAGAAGCTTAGTGAACAGAGGGGGGATATAAGTGTGTATAAATAACAACTTTATAGAAGATCAAGCTTTTCATATAACAGAAAAGATTTTGGGGAACTCCATATACAAAGTGGTGAGGATTGAAGGCTCGAGAAGCAATACTCATAATCAAAAATCGAACGGGGAGAACCTTATAACAAAACTAATTTTAGAAGACGAGAATGGTGTATTTTATTCAATTAAACCTGATCAATTTGGTCTTATGTTCGCAAATGGAGAAGTTAGTTATAAAAAATACTGTCGATTGCAAAAAAAAGATGACTTAAAAGTAATTAGTTATTCAATCATAGGAATGGGAATCATAATTAGTATGATGATAGGTCTCATGAAGCTTCTCTTAGTTTAATAGGGTATTCGGATTTTATGGTGGAAAAGGGCTTATAAATCACCCTTCTCCAAATTCTTAATAAGTGTGGAAAAATCGACACCAAAGTTGTCTGTAATGTCGTGATCATTCACTTCATACCAATTGAAAGTATCGTATAACATAGCTTTATTGAAAGCACTTGAATTAAATCGTGGCTTACGCTTTTTATGGAGCTTCTCATTGAAAAGGATTTTGGCTCGTAAGGCATCAAACGAGTAACCTCTACCCATTCGCTCTACCTGCCTAATAATGCTGTTAATTGACTCCGTATAAGCATTAGTGAGCCTTTTATCAAAGTAGTTGAATATTTCGACATGCCAGTTGTCTACGGCTCTCACGAGGTCTTTATATGCGTCTTTAGAGTTGCTGGACATACAACGGTGTCTCCATTGACTATAACGAAGATGACCTTCATCTGGATCAGGAGTATCCCATATCCAGTAAAACTCTTCTTTGAGTTCATAGGCTTCTTTTAAAGCAGGAAGATTACCTAACCAAGTATCTAAGAGGAATGATTCACGTTCATTTAGATCGTGTTTACGCTTTAGAAGGATAAACCTTTCACGCATAAGGGTACGTCTTTCTTTTTGGCTCATATGGGCTTTCAAAGACTTTCTGACGTTATCTAAGGCTTGATTAGCCATTCTAACTACATGAAACTTATCTACGACAACTTTAGCGTGTGGAAGGATAGTGTTCACTGCGTCTTTGTAGGGCTTCCACATATCCATTGTGACGTACTCAATGTAAGTCCTGTCACTGATTTCTGAAAGACGTTGGATGACTGTTTCCTTGTTACGGTTAGGCTTGATGTCATAAATAGTCCTGCGTTCAATATTAGTCAATACAAGCCGAGGTCTACGGATAATATGTATCTCGTCTATCCCAAGCCACTTAGGAGTTTCAAACTGGTATTCACGTTCTTTGAGTGCCACATAGTCCTTAAAAACGTTCCTAATGGTTTTCTCGTCAACACCAACGCTTTCTGCGACTTCTACAAAGGTCTTAGACATGGATTGCTCTTGAATGGACTTTAAAAGCCTTTTGGTCATACTACGCTTTTCATCTACAGATATTAGGCGTTCCCAGAAGGTAGATCCGCATTCACGACACTTGTATCGTCTACGGTTCAATTGTAAGCCCACTCGCTTTAAACGAATGGGCAAATCCATAATTAGTTGATTTCTTGAACTGTGTTTGTACAACTTGTCAAAACCACATTCAGGACAACGTTCAGGTGGTCCGACTGCTTCAACTTTAAACATCATATCGGTTTCATTTTCTTGTGGCGGTTCTATTGTTTTAATGTCTGGTAGGGATAATAAGTCTGACATATTATTCATCCTTTATTACTCTGCGGTGTTAAGGTATCAATTATAGATTTGATGTCGAAATCATCAGTGTTAAATTATTTTTGTGACCACAAATGCACTTAGAAAATCCCTTAAAGCATTAGCTGGTTCACTTGAATAGGGAGTTGTAAAAAAGTTCCCTTAGCCTGCACAACAAGATAATTTCGAAATATCTTTATCGAACGTAAGTGCAGCTAATTTTAGCCCTTCAGCCATTGTTAAATATGGTGCTAGGGTTTCTGTTAAATCTTCTATCGTTAAGCCAAATTTAACAGCTAATGATGCTGCATAGATGACATCTCCTGCATTCTCAGATACAATATGAACCCCTAATACTTTTAGTGTTTCTGCATCTGCTACTAGTTTAAATACACCGGTTGTTTCACGGTTTACAATTGCTCTTGGAACAGCATCTAAAGGTAATACAGATGTCTTCACATCATACCCTTTCTCTTTTGCTTGTTCTTCTGTTAAACCAACCGTTGCAACCGTCGGATTCGTAAACGTAACAGCAGGAACTACCGATAAATCTATTTTTTTGTTTAATCCACCAATAGCATTATCAGTAATAATTCCACCTTCATAGGCTGCTACATATACAAATTGTGGTCCTAAAGTCACATCTCCTGCTGCATAAATCTTTTCATTACTTGTTTGACCAAAATCATTGATCAGGATTTCATTATTTTTTCCAGTTTCAACACCTGCTGCACTTAAATTTAAAGAATCCGTATTTGGTTTTCTTCCAGTGGCAACAAGTAACTGATCTGATTCAATGACTTCTCTACTGCCATTTACTGTTACGTAAACCCTTTTTATCTCTCCACTTTGTTCAACACGCTCAAAAGTTGCCCCTTTGACAAGGTTTATACCCTGTTCAATTAACGCTTTTTCAACTGACTCTGAAATCTCAGGATCATACTCCTTTAAAAGTCGCTCACTTCTTTGCATAAGCGTTATTTCTGAACCTAAATGATGAAATAGTTGTCCAAGCTCCATTCCAATGTATCCTGAACCAATTACAGTTAATCGTTTTGGTATTTTCTTTAACTCAAGAAGTGTTGTACTAGTTAAATAGTCCATTTTTTCAAGTCCTGAAATTTGGGGCAACGAAGGCGATGCACCTGTTGCAATTAAAAAGCGTTTTGCAGATAACTTTGCCCCATTGACCTCAACCGTACTAGCATCAACGAATTTTGCTTCACCTTTAATTAAATCAAAATTATATTCATCAATTAAATCCATATATTTTTGATTCCGAAGTTCGCTCACCAATTTATCCTTTTGCGTGATTAAACTAGCTAAATCCACTTCTCCAGCGGATGTTTGTAAACCTATAAACGGATTGTCTTTTGATAAATGATTGATTTCCCCTGCCCTAAGAAGAGTTTTTGACGGAACACAGCCAATATTCACACAGGTTCCCCCAACCGTTCCACGCTCAATCATTCCAACTTTTGCACCGTATTCTATAGCTTTAATTGCCGAAGAAAAGGCAGCAGCACCAGAACCAATAATAAGAAGGTCATAATTGTCTTCATTAATTAACGCCACGTTTTCTAGTGATGATACTTCTTCAATTTCTCCGGCTTGGTAATTTGCTTCATCAATCGCCTTTATTGCACTTTCAACCTCAATATCATCGGGCAGTTCAAATACTGCTTCACCACGACGATAACTAGACTCAATATTTTTAGCACCTATCTTTTCAAGTGCTGATTCTACGTGTTTTTCACAACCCGTACAAGTCATTCCTGAAATGTTTACCTTAAATTTATTCATAAAAAAGCTCCTTTCGTTAATTAATCTCTCATGTTAATGTTTCTATTATTGGACACGAATGTAATTGCTTTTCATCTGGACATCGTTGTTTTAAGTCGTCTAACATAGTTTCAATTCGTTTTAAATCCTCTATTTGTTTTTGCACTTCCTTTTGTTTTTTAGAAACAAATTCGAACATATCTTGACAACGAACTTCATCTTTATCTACAACACCAAGTAATTTATAAATCTCGCTTAAAGAAAAACCAAGTTCCTGTATTCGTTTAATAAACCCAACACGCTTAACGTCATCATATGAATATATCCGATAACCAGCTTCCGTTCGGTGAGGTTCTTGTAATAAATTTTTTCGCTCGTAATATCTGATCGTTTCTTTATTAACTCCACATTTATCTGCAAACTCACTAATGCGATAAATCATCTTATTTCACCCCATGAATATTATAAACCGTGTACCATAGTACACGGTCAAGTAAATTGGACTATTTTATTTTTTTCCCAAAGTATCACTCGTATGTGATTGATACTTTTATATAATACTATTGATTATCCTAACATCCCACCAGAAAATCCGATTTAAACACCAGTTGTTTTTAAACTATTAAGAAAGTAATTCCACTATATATTCCGAAGACCCGTTTAATATCAATAGGGAAGATTAGTTATGATTGAATGGGGTATATAGTAAATAGGAGTGGTTATAATAAGACAGACTAAATTAACAGGAGGTATTTAAAATTGAAAATGAGCTATGAAGAATGTATTAAAGCTTGTCTAGAGTGTATGAAGGAATGTAATAAATGTTATCATGAATGTCTAGAAGAAGATGATGTTAAAATGTTAGCGGAGTGCATTCGTACCCTTAGAGAATGTGCCGATATTTGTGCATTTTCTGCTAAATCGATGCAGTCTGGTAGTCCATTCGTAAAGCAAATTTGTCAATTATGTGCTGAGATTTGTCAGGCATGTGGTGATGTTTGTAAAAAACATGAACATCATAAACATTGCCAAGAATGTGCAGAAACATGTTACCGATGCGCTGAAGTATGTAAAAAAATGGCTGTGTAGAAGATTTGATTTTATAAATGAAGAATCAATGATAAATAAAAGTAATTCTTCTAACGCGAAAATGTTTTAAACTCTGCTTATTTAGGAGCAGAGTTTTTTGATGGACTGCTAAAAAATTTAATTAAGTCACAGTGTTTGAATGTTAAATAAACGTGATATTTAACATATACTGCATAATTAGTGACGCATATAGTAAATTAAAACACCACTTTACATACCTAACTGGGGTATGGTAACATGAATGTGTGTTTAGAGGAGGTTGATAATTTACGGTGATGATGTAATTACAAATTTATCGTTTAAAGAAAGCTTGTTTGATAATGATAAACTGCATTAAAAGTGATGAAGCCAATATAAGTTAAAATCACAATTCGAAAGTTAAAAGGAAATATAAAAAAATTATTAATACCCTTTTACATTTTATAAAAATATTTCAAAAGAGAGGGATTTTTATGGAAAATAGAATCTTAAAGGTAACTGGAATGTCATGTGGTCATTGTGTAAATACTGTTGAAAAAAGTTTAGGGAAATTAGAAGGTGTTGATCAAGTAAACGTGAATTTAAAAGATGCACAAGTTGAAGTATCGTTTAATGAATCCCAAGTATCGCTTGAGAAAATTAAGGAAACAATAGAAGAACAGGGATATGAGGTAAAATAATATTTTTGAGAGTGCATAAATGCACTCTCTTGTTTTCAAAAATATATACCCCTATTGGGTATGAGGAAGGTGAACAGCATCATGAGTAATACATTAAAAGAAGCGAGCATTCAGATCACAGGAATGACCTGTGCAGCTTGTGCAACTCGTATAGAAAAAGGTTTAAATAAAATGGATGGTGTGGAACAAGCGACTGTTAATTTAGCGCTTGAAAAATCATCTATTAAGTACAATCCAGCAAAATTAAGTGAAGAAGATTTCGAAAAAAAAATAGAAGCACTTGGTTATGGGGTTGTTAAACAAAAGGCGGAACTTGATATTACAGGTATGACATGTGCAGCTTGTGCAACTCGCATTGAAAAAGGGTTAAATAAGTTAAGTGGTATCTCTTCTGCCAATGTTAACTTAGCCCTGGAAAAAGCAATGATTGAGTTTAATCCATCTGAAGTGTCAATCGTAGACATCATTGCGAAGGTGGAGAAATTGGGCTATGGGGCTCATCAAAAGGCTGATGAACAGGAAACAGTGGACCATCGAGAAAAGGCCATTAAACAGCAACAACGAAAATTTATTTTATCGGCTATTCTTTCTTTACCGCTGCTTTGGACGATGGTTGGACATTTTTCCTTTACATCATTTTTATATGTCCCAGAATTTCTAATGAATCCGTGGATCCAAATGGTATTGGCTACTCCTGTGCAATTTATTGTTGGTAAGCAATTCTATGTAGGGGCATATAAAGCTTTACGTAATGGTAGTGCTAATATGGACGTACTTGTGGTCATGGGGACATCAGCAGCTTATTTCTATAGTGTTTATCAAGCGATTGTGACGATAGGGTCGCATCATGGTCCAAATCTTTATTTTGAAACGAGTGCTGTATTAATTACATTAATATTATTAGGTAAATTATTTGAAGCCAAAGCAAAAGGACGCTCATCTGAAGCCATAAAAAAACTAATGGGACTTCAAGCTAAAACCGCTATTGTTGTACGTGACGGTGTAGAAAAAGAGGTTCCTTTAGAAGAAGTTATCATTGGCGATGTTATTCTAGTGAAACCAGGTGAAAAGATACCTGTAGATGGTGAGGTAATAGAGGGAACAACAGCTGTTGATGAATCAATGCTTACAGGTGAAAGTTTACCAGTTGATAAAAAGCAAGGCGATCAATTATTTGGATCGACGATTAATAAAAATGGATTTATTAAAATGACAGCGACAAAGGTTGGTCGTGACACAGCGTTAGCACAAATCATTAAAGTGGTTGAGGATGCTCAAGGATCAAAAGCACCAATTCAACGCTTAGCAGATCAAATTTCGGGGGTTTTTGTACCAATTGTTGTTGGCATTGCAATTGTCACATTTTTAGTTTGGATCATTTGGGTTCGCCCAGGAGAATTTACACCAGCTTTAGAGGTCTTAATTGCAGTACTTGTAATCGCTTGCCCTTGTGCGCTTGGGTTAGCAACGCCAACCTCCATAATGGCAGGTTCAGGTCGTGCAGCTGAATTTGGTATTTTATTTAAAGGTGGAGAACATTTAGAACAAACACAAAGTATTGATACAGTGGTTGTAGATAAAACAGGTACAGTAACACATGGTAAGCCTGTTCTTACAGACGTTCTTTTAGATTCAGAGCAGGAGGAAGCTCGTTTTTTATCATTAATTGGGGCTGCTGAAAAACAGTCAGAGCATCCGTTAGCAGAAGCTATAGTACAGGGCATAGAAAAACGTGGCATAGCATTAGGAGAAGTTCAATTTTTTGAGGCTATTCCAGGTTATGGTGTGCAGGCAACTGTGTCAGGTCAAGGAGTTGTCATTGGTACACGAAAATTAATGCAACAATACGGAATCAATATTGATAATATTTTACCAACAATGGAGCAGTTAGAGCGAAACGGTAAAACAGCAATGCTTGCTGCCATTAATGGTCAGTATGCAGGCTTAGTAGCTGTTGCTGATACAGTTAAAGATACGTCAAAAGAGGCAATCCACCGACTACAGAATATGGGCATTACAGTCATTATGATGACTGGTGATAATGAACGTACAGCTCAAGCGATAGGAACAGAAGTAGGCGTGAATCAAGTTATCGCTGAAGTATTGCCTGAAGGTAAAGCAGACGAGGTGAAAAAGCTACAAGCACAAGGGAAAAATGTAGCGATGGTGGGAGATGGTATTAATGATGCTCCGGCATTGGCCACAGCAAATATCGGTATGGCCATTGGTACAGGAACGGATGTTGCCATGGAAGCTGCTGATATTACGTTAATTCGTGGCGATTTAAATAGTATTGCAGATGCTATTTTAATGAGTCGAAAAACAATGCGGAATATTAAGCAAAACCTATTTTGGGCATTTGCCTACAATACTTTGGGTATTCCTATTGCTGCAATAGGTCTACTTGCTCCATGGGTAGCAGGTGCGGCGATGGCATTTAGTTCTGTATCTGTAGTTTTAAATGCATTACGCTTACAAAGAGTAAAATTAGATAATAAATAACCCTTTAATTCAATTGTAAACTTTACTCTATTGGGTTTACTTATAAAGAAATACGCAATAGTTTAACTGACATAATTTAACTTACTATTTTCATCAGATAAACCATCCTTAGGTAGGTAAAGAGCAAAATAAATTAATTGTTTGGGAAAGTATGGAGGAAAATTGGTATGAGTAATGAAGATAAAAAAATTAAAATTGCCGTTAATGGGGGAATAGAATTTGGGGCAAAACTAAATTCTAAACAACTTTTAACGATCACCAAATATATGGAAGACGACGCACAGCTTGAGTTAACAACCTTCCAACAACTCTATCTAGAAATTCCGGAAAATAAAAAAGAAGAAATAATTGAAGAATTCAACCGTGTTAATTTATCTTGTTATCCAGTTGGCAACTTTGTAAAGAGTTTGAGAACATGTAATTTTTGCAAAGGAGAAGAAGAAGAGGGGATGCCAGTAGCAAAAGAAATAAATAATCGTATAGCAGGAAAAGCTGTACCATTCACTCTTAAAGTTGCATACACAGGTTGCCCTGTTGGTTGCGGTGAACCAATGTTAAGTGATATAGGGATTATGAAAATTAAAGACCATTACAATTTATATGTTGGAGGAAAAGCAAAAGGGAAAGATGCAGAGGTGGGATCTTTGTTGCAAGAGAATCTAACACCAGATGAATTGTACGATAAAATAGAAAAGATTATAAATGTATATTCACAGAATGGAAAAAAACGAGAAACGTTTTTCAAATTTTTAAAACGGATAGGAAAAGAAGAGTTAATAAATTAGTTTTACTCTAAGAAGTTCTGGGAAGGTTATAATGGCGGCTCTGAATAAATGAGCCGCCATTTTTAATTTAAGTCCTCGAACAAAATTTATCGAGTTAATCGTTCTATAAAGATATTTAATTGATTTAATGTTACTTTGTCGTTTACGCCAAATGTGCCATCACCTTTACCTTGCGTAATCTTATTTGATGAAAGAACTGCTATAAAATTTTTGGCCCAATGAGTACTCGTTACATCTGTAAAATTCTTTGGTTCTCCTTGTTGTTCTAAATCAAATGCTTCAACTAAAACCTTTGCTAATTGACCGCGAGTAATCGGTGAATTTGGGTTAAATTTACCATTACTATCTCCATTAAAAATTCCAAGTTTTTTTAGTGCTACTATAGCTCCAGCTTGTTCAGAAGATGATTTAACATCAGGGAAACTTGAGTTTGTATCACTTGTATCTAATGCTAAAGCTTTAGCAAGCTGTATGGCTACTGCTCCACGTGAGGCATAAATGGAAAAGTCTATCTCTTCACCTTTAACTTCTGCTTGAGCTATTTCATTTGTAGTAAAGTTTGCAATACGTTTTGCACCTATATAACGAGAACCCCAATAGTAAGGATCGTTTAATTTATCAATTCTAACACCCGAACTTGGAGTAGCTGATATAAAATTACCATTCTCTATGTATATTCCAACGTGAGATATGCCGTTGCCTGAAGTATTAAAAAATACGAGGTCACCTGCTTTTAAACTATCTTTAGAAACAGAAGTACCTTGCTGATATTGGTCTTTAGATGTGCGCTCTAAAGAAATACCTAACTTAGAAAATATAAACTTTGTATATGCTGAACAATCTACACCTGTATTAATATCATTCCCACCATATTTATAAGGAGCTCCTATATAATCTTTCGCTGTACTCGTCAAATCAGTAACTGATGCTGCTTCAGCATCATTCATACCTATTCCTGAAAAAATTACAAATGACGCAAAAACCGGTAGTAACCATCTCTTTTTCACTAAACTTACTCCTTTCGAAAAGCAATCGCTTTTTTGATTAAAGTAAGAATAGCATGGAATAGAGATACTAAATTTTTCATTTATATTACTGATTTGTGCAGAATATTAAAATTGGTGACTTAATATACTCGGTGTAATCTCACTGCAATAATAACTAGGTGATGTTACTTGAAGATAAATAAAACTTAAATCAAGTAATAATAAAATAAATACTCTCTTTCGAGCATACCTATATAAGGTATACGGTGTGTATTTTAGACAGGCTAATTAAATTGTTAAAGGATGGATATGTGGGATTTTATCAAATGTTTGTCTTAGTATCACTAATGTTTTTATTGTTAATTGTCATAATGGTTTCAAGAATTATGAAAAAGACTATTAAGCCTATGCAAGGTATGACTATTTCAATGTTTTTTAGTATGAATGTAGGGCTAACATTAGGAATACTTTTTGGAGTTACCTTTCAAGGGAACTTGTTTTACTCAACGATTATTTCAATTATTCTCGGTGCAAGCATTGGCTTTTTAAGTGGTTGCAACTTTGGATTATTACCTATGTTAGAAGGTTTAATGGCAGGTTTAATGGCTGGTATGATGGGGGCAATGTTAGGTGAAATGGTGGATGGCGGGCAATCCATTGTATTAATAAGAATTTTTCTGTTGCTATCAATTTTCACTATTTTTTTATTTGCGCTACTTCCAAGTAAAAGTCAAAAAACATTCCAAAGTCAAATGGGCTTTTTAACACCCTTCTTCTTTTCGGTTTTTATACTCTTCTACTTTTTTGGGGGCATTCCTTTTGCCGAAAAACAAATAAACTTTATTAAAGACTCTTCTTTAGTGGATCATAATCTACACTCGAACGCTCAAAATAAATTAGAAAAGAAAGAGATTAAGATTATTTCTATAGAAACAGAAAATATGAAGTATTCGCCCTCTGAAGTAATTTTGGAGAAGAATCAACCGGTTTCATTAGAATTAATTAATAAAGATAATATAGAACATGATATTGAAGTTACAATACCAACATCAAATACTATTAGTAGTAATAATCATGTACATCACAAAAAGGAGGAGAATATGATTCATCTCCATGTTGGGCCTAAAAATACAGAAAAAATGAGTTTTACTCCCATTAATACAGGAGAATATCAATTTGTTTGTACTATTCCAGGACATAAGGAGCTTGGTATGGTTGGCAAGTTTATAATTAAGTAATTAGCTTTGATTTTGTAATTGATATACAAATGGAGTTGTCAAATTAAATACAATGATACTTATTTGAAAATGCCCAGTTATTATTAACAGGGCATAAGGTATATCTATATATTTAGATAAGCTCTATTTTTTGATAAATAAGATGACGGTGAAATAAAAAATGTTTAGTCTCAAATAAAAGTAGGGTATTAATTTTGAAGCATATGGATACAATCACAAATATTATTTTGCTTCGTTTTCATTACTTTGTATAATTTCGTTTACCATTTTTAATTCAGAAATCAAATAATCTATCTGTTGTTGCAAGTAACTTGATGGCGAAGAAAAATCGCTTGTAAATTGGCCATCTTCACTACTTACAGTCTTTAAGACATTCAATGCAATTTCCACAGTTAATGCAAATAATTCATCACCTAGTTTTTCAATAGATTCAATTAATAATTGAGAATCAGAAAATGTTTTAAAAGCTTCGTTATCAATGGTTATCTACTCCTTAAAAAATTGGTTAATCTCATTATATGAATTAATTTAAAAAAAGCTCCTTACCCCTTTTGCTGTTTCAACATTTTTGACAATCCAGGTTTTAAAAATGAATAAGGAAGGTATCTTTAAAATGTATATATTAAATTTTCTTGGTGATTCTAAATAAAGAAAAACTCGTATGAAATATCCCTAAAGTAAATTTATGATGATTGGGAATACAAAAATTCAAGCCTGCGAGTAGGAGGACTATGATGGAGAAAAAAATTATAATGAGTCTTGTTACTATAGTTGCTGCATTAATGCTTTCTGCATGTACAGGAAATACAAATAAGAAAGAAAGTCAACAAGAAATGCAGACAAATGAAATGGCCGAGAAAGATATGGAAGGTATGGACCATTCTGAAATGAATCCTAGTTCAAATGAACTTCCTGAAGGTTTAAAAGAAGCTGAAAATCCTAAGTTTGGAGTTGGGACAAAAGCAATAATTCATGCAGATCACATGAAAGGCATGGATGGAGCTGAAGCAACAATTGTAGGGGCATACGATACAATAGTCTATACTATATCTTACGCTCCTACAAATGGTGGAAATCGAGTAACAAATCATAAGTGGGTCATTCAAGAAGAAATAGAAGGTGCTGGTTCAGAGCCATTTGAACCAGGAACACAGGTTATTATAAATGCTAATCATATGGAGGGTATGGAAGGGGTAACTGCAAAAATTGATTCCGCAGAAGAAACTACTGTGTATGTGGTTGACTACACTTCTACTAATGGTGAAAAAATAAAAAATCATAAATGGCTAACGGAAAGTGAATTATCTTCTCCATAAAAATTAAATACTTAAAGATGTTCGACGAGTCAATTTTGACAAATTGGACATCTTTTTTAGTTTTAGAAATTCTATAATATCCTTTAATTTTAATCCATAATTTCTCCATAATTATTCGTTATATTCATTTTTAATAATATAACAATAACTGAGGAGGCGTGGGAAATTAGAAAGAGAGGAATTATCTTCACTTTGGGAGTATTAGTAGTTTTTTTAAAGGGTTGTACAAACGAAAATATCAATTCAAATAAAATAGCAGTTTTAACAGTTGAATATTTTAGTGGAGATCCACTTAATGATCTATATGTGGAATTACTCGATGAAGAAGGGAAAGAAATAGATTCAACAATTAGTTTGGATAAAGGTGAGGCAGAATTTTATAATTTACAACCAAATGAAACTTATACAGTAAAAGTAGGGAGTCCAGACAATTTTACAACAGGGATGTATTTAACAGAAAAAAAATTTACGTATACGTCATCTACACAATCCATATTGGTTCAAACATATGCAGTAAATCATAATAAAGGATTTGGAGTACCTGTAATTCTACAAAATCCTGAACTACCAAATGGGTGTGAAATAACTACTCTTACAGCAGTACTTAATTACTATGGTGCAGAAACATCTAAATTAGAAATGGATCAAAATTATTTACCTAAACAATCTTTTGAATACAAAATGAAAAAAAAGTATGGGCCAAATCCTAATCAAGCATATGGCGGCGAGCCAAGTAATCTAGAAACGGGTACATATGTTTTTGCCGAACCAATTGTCAAAGCAGCTAATAATTTTATCACAGAGAGAAAGTTAGATTTACAAGCAAAAAATATTAGTGGAAGAACAATAAAAGAAATAACAAATTATATTAGACAGGGAATACCAGTTATTACATGGGTAACATTGGACCTCTCACCACCAAAGGTTAAAGGGGGATGGATTATTGAAGAAACAGGTGAATACCATCAAATGTATCAAAATTTACATACAATGGTACTATTATCTGTGGGAGATACTACTGTGGAAGTAATGGATCCACGTAAGGGAATTATAACATTGGATAAGGGAGCATTTTTTAATAGTTATGAAGCATTAGGCGAACAGGCAGTTGTTGTTTATTAACAATAGTTCATTATATGCAAGTAATAGGTTAAAAAAGATAGCGTTTAATCATGGAAGAAAAATTACTTCATTTACTAGAACAATCTGGATTATTTGCAATTTTGGTTAGTTTAATGATAAATACTTTGGTTAGTATTATAGGTGTACTACCAAGTGTTTTTGTTACAGCCACTAACCTTGTGTTTTTTGGAGTATTCAACGGTTTGCTGATTTCTATTATCGGTGAATCAATTGGTGCAGTTATTAGCTTTATTTTATATAGAAAAGGAATCAATAAATGGAAAAGACCGTTCGTATTGCACCCTAAACTTTTAAAATTAAAGGAGTTGGAAGGTTCTGATGCATTTTGGATAATTGTCAGTTTAAGGATTTTACCTTTTATGTCATCAGGTCTTGTGACTTTTACTAGTGCATTTTCTAAGGTGTCTTTAGGCACATTTACGCTTGCTAGTACGATTGGAAAAATACCAGCTTTAATCTTTGAAGCAGGTGCAGTATATGGTTTTATGCAAGTAAATTTAATATGGAAAATTGTAATAAGTATCTTATTAATTTCAATTATCATTTTGATTTGGAAAGTTAAGAAATAAAAAAAGTTATTCAAAGTTTTCTTAGATAGAGTGGTTAATATTTGTCTCATTTAATTTCAAATCCATAAATTCTCCATATTTATTTGTTATAGTGCCTATGTAAAGAATAAAAGGAGGAAACATAATGAAATCTAAACTTTTGATTACTTCATTATTAGTAGGCGCTATTATAATTGGAGGATGTAGTGCGGGTAATTCGGAATCTAATAATAATTCAAATATGGACCATTCTAATATGTCTGGTATGGACCATTCCAATATGAGTGATGAAGAAATGAAAAACATGGAGGGTATGGATAATAAAGATAGTAGCATGGAAAATGGTCATGCGAGTCATAACAATCCATTAGCATTAAATAATTCAAATGGGGAAAATGAGCTTGCGCTCCCACCTATTATTGAACCTAAAAATGGAATTGTTGATATTACTGCTCAACAAGGAACAACAGAAATCTTTAAGGGAACTAAAACAGAGACATATGGATATAATGGTTCCTTTTTAGGGCCAATCATTCGTATTAATAAAGATCAAACGGTAACGTTTAGAACTAAAAATGATTTATCTGAACCAACAACATTTCACTGGCATGGATTAGAAATCCCTGGAAATGGTGATGGCGGCCCACATCAAGTCCTAGAGCCAGGTGTAACAGAAGATGTAAATTTTACAGTTAATCAGGGAGCATCTACGCTGTGGTTCCATCCACATCCAGAAGGTGCTACAGCAGAGCAAGTATATAAAGGTTTAGCTGGTTTAATTTATATAGATGATGAAAACTCACAAGAAATCAATGTACCAAATGAATATGGTGTGAATGATTTTCCATTAGTATTCCAAGATAGACAATTTACTGAAGAAAAGCAATTAAATTATCAAGCAGTCCTTAATGAAGATGGTACAATTGGAGATACTTTATTAATTAATGGTACGTTGAATCCTAAACTTACAGTTGGTAAAGAAAAAGTAAGACTTCGTTTATTAAACGGTTCTAATGCTCGTAATTATACTTTTAAATTGAATACCGGAGATACATTCCAACAAATTGCTACTGATGGTGGTTTCTTAAATCAACCAACTGATATGAAAGAAATTACCTTAACACCAGGTGAGCGAGCAGAGGTAATAGTGGACTTTTCAAAAATGGATGACAAGACTGATATAGCATTAATAAATGATGAAGGTACTACCCTTTTACCATTTAAAATTGAACAAAAGACTACAAGTACAAGTAAAATTTCAGAAAAATTAAATGATTTTAGTGTTACTGAAGAAGAGAAAAATTTACCAGTTTCTAAGAAGCTTGAACTATTTGGTATGGGGACAATGGTTTCTATAAATGGAAACCAGTTTGATATGAATCGCATTGATTTCACTCAAAAGCAGGGTGAGACTGAAATTTGGGAAATTTATAATAAACCTGATATGATGGGTGGTATGACACATCCTTTCCACATACATGGCACTCAATTTAAAATCGTGTCGATTGATGGTCAAGAACCTCCTTTAAATTTAAAAGGGTGGAAGGATACTGTCTCAATTGAAGCTGGTCAAACAGTTAAATTAGCAGTGAAGTTTAATAATAAGGGCATATACATGTTCCACTGCCATGTCCTTGAACATGAAGAAAATGGTATGATGGGGCAAGTTGAAGTAAATTAAATATAAATAGATTATTAAAACCTCCAAATACCATGGAGGTTTTTTTATTGGTTTCTATTACATAACTCTTATATCTAGGGTTATTGGTCGTGGTTCATATTAAATAACCTACCCTATAGAAATACTCAATCTTTTTTCTAAAATTTCAATTGAAATTTTTAACAACTTAACAACATTTTTATTTAGTTAATACAAAAGAATACCTTAATGATTTTATGTATTTTTTGTCCCTTTAATGGAAATGAATATAAATAAAATGAAAGGTAATATTTATGGAATTTTATAAAGAGATTGAAATCTACTGTTATAAGTGTCGTAAAAAGACCATTTTTACATGTAAGGATTTGCATAATAAAATCGGTGTTGACAGTCATTGTAGTGAGTGTATTGGGATTTGGTTTGAATGGCAAAATCGAGCGGTAGAAAGAGAATTGGAGAAGTGGATTGTATATAATCAAGGGCTGTTAAAAACATAATGTGAATCGAAGAAAGTATAGTATTTTTCTTACTAAAATTAGCAAACGTCCACTCTTTAAAGGACGTTTTTTATGTGTAAACGATTGTAATATAAATACTTTTATAAAATGGAATAAATTAAACTACAAGTAAGTCAAAAAGTTATAATAATTTTAGAAATTATTATGTCGACGAGGCGGTGCTTTACATGTCTAAAAGGAAATACGGTTGGTCTGAGAAAAAAAGAAATGACTATATTAAAGAAGGACGAGGTCAAGGGGAACTATCAAATTATATACCTTGGATTAAAATACAAGATATATCGTCACAAGGAAATGCTTCTCGATTAATAGGGTGGACCGCGAAGAGACAGCATGAATTGTTGTCTAACTTGGAAAGAGACTTTTTTCTCTTATTAGATTGGGAAGATACAGTGGTAGACATAAGAGAACAGTTTCCTTTAAATGTTGAAACAACTATTCGTATAGCTGAAGAGAAAGGAATTAAGCACTCTAAAGATAATAGTTCAGGTATACCGATAGATATGACAACAGATTTCTTTATAACAGTAGTAAAAAACTCTGAAAGAAAATATATCGCTAGAACTGTAAAACCAAGTGAACAACTTGAAGATAAACGAGTAATTGAAAAGTTTGAAATTGAACGAGAGTATTGGGAGATACAAGGAATAAGTTGGGGGGTCATAACTGAAAAGGAAATTCCTAAACAACTAGCAAACAATATTCTATGGATACATAAATCTTATTATTTAGCAGAAGAAGATATAAGCTATTCTACTTTATTATTGCATTTATTGATTTTAAAAAAAGATAGCGAAGAGAGTTTATTAGTAGTTTGTAATAAATTTGATGAGGATTATAACTTAGAAACAGGCTCATCTTTAAGTTATATAAAACATTTTATAGCTCGAAAATATATTTCGATTGATATGAGTAAGAAAATTAACCCAAGCAATCTAACTTTAGATCAAATTATTATGAATGTTTCTAAGGAGGATAACATTGATTACAATATCAGTTAATGAATTAATTAAAGACTTGACGTGTAATAAAGTATATCGTCTACTTTGGATTGATGAAAGTAACATCGTTACATATGCAATTGATATAGAAGATTCCAATGCCTTACCATTCCTTTTAAAAGTTAAAGATATACATCAAGGATTTATAGAAAATTCATACTCCAAATTCGAATCTGATCACACAAACATACTAATTAACCACATTAATTTACCTGAGGGAATGAAACAAAAGAGAGACACAGCGTGGGCAATTATCAAAAACTTAGTGAATGATGAACCTTCAATTTATAAGAAAAAAGAACGTGGGCAGCTAATAAATGAACTTGTAAATAATAAAGTATGTACAAAAATGACTGCTTATAAATATTTGAGAAAGTACTGGCAGAGAGGAAAAACTATGAATAGTTTGCTTCCGGATTATAGTAACTCTGGAGGTAAGGGAAGAAATAAAAAAAGTGGTACTTTGAAAAGGGGAAAACCTAGAACCACTAACAGTGTAGGAATAAATGTAACCGATGAAACAAGGGAAATATTTCGTAAATCGATTAAAAGGTACTATTTTACAAGCAAGAGAAACTCATTGTCATTCGCATATAAAATGATGATAAAGGAGTTCTATGCAGATGAAGTTCGTTACGAAAACGGAACAAAATATATAGTAATACAGGATGAAAATAAAATTCCTTCATTAAGACAATTTAGATATTGGCACAACAAAGAATTTGGTATTGAACAAAAAATAGTAAGTCGAGAAGGTGAGAAAAAATTTGAACGAGATCATCGAGCAATATTAGGATCTTCAACTTATGAAGTCATGGGGCCAGGATCACGATATCAAATAGATGCGACTATTGGTAATGTGTATCTGGTATCTAGTTTTAATTCTGATTATATTGTAGGTAAACCAATTATATATTTTGTGGTGGACGTATATACACATATGATTACAGGAATGTATATCGGATTTGAAGGTCCTTCTTGGGCAGGAATGATGATGGCAATAGCAAATGCAGCATCAGATAAAAAGGAATATTGCAGTAGATATGGTATAGAAATTTCAAATGAAATGTGGCCATCTGCGCATCTTCCTGAAATTATTCTAGGGGATAGAGGTGAGTTGGAGGGATATAACGTGAATAGTTTAATTGAAGGGTTGGATTTGGTAGTGGAGAATAATCCTGCTTTTCGACCAGATTGGAAGGGAATTGTGGAAAAATTGTTCGATACTTCACAAAGTAAAATAAAGCCGTTCTTACCAGGTTACATACAGAGTGATTTTAGGGAACGTGGGGCTAGTGATTATCGTTTAGAAGCTAAGTTAACTATAGATCAATATACAAAAATTCTAATCAATTTTGTTTTATTTTATAACAAAAATCACTATATGAAGGATTATCTAAGAGATGAGCAGATGATACGGGAAAATGTAAAACCGACTCCTCTTAAACTCTGGAATTGGGGCATTAAAAATAGAGCAGGTAAGCTAAGGAAGGAACATCCTAATACTATAAAGTTTTACTTATTGCCACGAGATACAGCTACAGTAACCTCAAAGGGAATAAAGTTTAAAAATAGGTTATTTAGCTGTGAAACAGCTATAAAGGAATCTTGGTTTGTACAAGCTAGAACAAAGAAAAGTTGGACAGTTGATATTTCATACGATCCTCGAAACATGGACATTATTTATCTGCACATTAATGATAAATCACTTTTTGAAAGTTGCTTCCTTTTAGATCATCAGGAGAGATACAAAAATAAAGTACTTGAAGAAATTGAACAATTATTAATGATTGAACAAAACACATATAAAATTGAAAGTCATAGTTTGTTACAAGAAGAAATTAATTTTTATTCTAAAATTGAAGGAATAGTGGATGAGGCAATTAAGACACCAAATCAAGATGAAAATAATAAAATCACTAAAACGGAAAAAATAAAAAATATTAGAGAAAATCGGGAAGTTGAAAAAAGTTTACGAAGAGAGTATGAGGCATTTCAAATAGGTGTAACTGAGATTGATAATGATAAAAACATTATTTCTTTTGCACCTTCTGAGCAGAAAGATGAAAAAACTGAAACATCTACGATAATGGAATTATTTAAAAAGCAAAGAAGGAAGAAGAAGGAATGAAAAATGGGAAGACAATTGAATTAGAGAGTGGTATTGAAGTTCTATTGGCAGAGTATCGTGAACAAGAAATAATTGATTATAAAGGGAATCCCCTTATTGAAGCGTTACCTCCGATACTCTCTAAAGAAGAAGCGTTTGATCAACTTAGCTTTATACCTATGTTTCATAATAGTGAAAGAAATTTATCAAGTCATCATCGTTACCATGCTTTACTAAGATTATCAAGATTTTATCAGCCTATAAATCAAACCTTAAATCTAGAACAGCGTTTTTCAGGTTTCATTAGGTATGGATATGTTAATCGAAATCCATTACATAAAAAACATGTTCAAGCATTACTTGATTTACACAACAAGCTTGTTAATAAAGAGGAAATTGGATTACCGCCAGATATACGTTCTTCTGCTTCAAGTTTCACTTTAATGGGATATCCAGGAATAGGTAAAACATCTGCGATAGAAAGGGTACTATCTCTTTATCCGCAAGTAATATTGCATCAAAATCCAATCAATTTGATTCAAATTGTATGGTTAAAATTGGATTGTCCACATGATGGATCATTAAAAACTCTTTGTATGGACTTTTTCAAAAAAGTTGATTCGTTGACAGGTACTAATTATTTTGAAAAGTATGGTAAGCCATCAAATTCAGTTAGTTCAATGGTAACTCGTATGGGGCAAGTCGCTCGTTTACACTCAATAGGCGCTCTAATCATTGATGAGGTTCAGCACTCGTTATCTGCATCAGGTGCTGCATCAGAAATGATGATGAATTTTTTTGTAACGCTAGTGAATGAAATAGGAGTACCAGTAATGTTTATTGGAACCATGAAAGCCAAGGCATTATTACAAAAGGATTTCAGACAAGCACGTAGAAGCAGTGGCCAAGGCGACATGGTATGGCAGCAAATGAAACAAGATGATGATTGGGAAGTATTAATCACAAGTATGTGGGATTATCAGTGGACGAATGAATATACGGAACTGACAGAAGAATTATTAAACACGATTTACGAAGAGAGCCAAGGAATTGTGGATGTTGCTGTTAAGTTGTATTTACTCGCACAAGCGAGGGCAATCAATTCTGGCCTTGAAAAAATAACCCCTAAACTTATACAAAAGGTAGTGAAAGAAGATTTGAAACTTCTTCAACCTATGTTGGAGGCTCTTAAATCCGGAAATCAAAGCGACATTGCAAAATACGAAGATATTGTTCCAATGGATATTGAAGATTATATTCTAAATAGATTGCCAGTATTAGACCTTAAGGCCAGGGTTCAGGCGAAAAAAGAAAAGATGGCACAAGATCGTACAAATAAAGAACTTCCAATACTAGAAAAATTAATCCTATCCTTAATTAATTTAGATGTTTCAGAAAAAATTGCTGAAAACGCTGCTAAATATGCACTGAAAAATTCACCTGAGTCAACAATTCCACAACTAATGACTCTATCACTCCAATACATTGAGGGAAAGAAAGAAAAGAAAAATGAAGCGAAAGGCAATATTTCAGTAAATAAACTTCAATCAATAGTTGATATAGGAAAGAAGAATAAACGCTCTGCTTATGAGGCATTATGTGAAGAAGGATATATTAAAAATCCTTTAGATGACTTAATAATGTAAGGGTGTGTAAATAAAATAGATGTTAGCATTTTTTCCTTCAATTTATAAAGATGAACTATTATATAGTGTGTTGGCTAGATACCATAAACGTTCAGGGAATTTAAGTAATAAACATTCAACTTTAGATTTGTTTGGAAAAAAGAAAGCATATATTATTCCTGATTTACCTACTGATTTAGAGATATTATTAGAAAAAGTAAATCCTTTTTTAAATTCGAGTATTGATGAATGGATAAATTATCATACATTGTATAACTACTATACAAATTTTACTTCAAAAGAAATAAAACAGAGTGTTCGAAATAAAATGTTATATGGCTGTGGCAATACTTCCTTGCATTATTCAACAGGTCAAATGGCTGGGACAGTAAAAGAGCCTATGTATTTTCGCTATTGTCCTAACTGCTTTGAAGAAGATATTCAAGTGAATGGAGAAACATATTGGCGGACATATCACCAATTACCAAGTGTATTTATTTGTTTAAAGCATTCTGTCTTGCTTGTAGACAGTTCAATCTTAATTAGGCAAGGAAACTCTTCGTATTTTTATTCAAACATTGAAAACAGTTTAGAGAAGGGCAATAAAAGTGATGTTTCAAAAGTAAACTTTGATTTGCTACGTCATTTTGCTGTAGAAAGTAGCAACTTAAATCAAAAGGATTATAAATTTGATCAGTTAAATTTATTAGAGATTTATCATTACCTATTGGATCGCGAAGGGTATGTAAAATCAAACGGCACAATCGACCAAAGGCGATTAGAAGAAGACTTTATTAAGAAGTTTAAGGTCGATTTTTTAATATTGATGCAATCATTTCCAAGTGGTGTAGAAGGACAGTGTTGGTTAAGGGCAATAACAAGAAAACATCGAAAGTCTTTTCATCCTGTACGGCATTTACTGTTCATTTATTTTTTAGGTGAATCGGTTGATACAATTGAACAGTATGCAAATAAACGATATAGTCCATTTGGTGAAGAGCCATATCTATGTTTGAATCCTGCGGCAGAACACTTTCTACAGCCTGTAATAACTAATTTAAAGGTTACTCGTTGCTATGATACTAAAAGGCCGGTAGGAACCTTCTCCTGTGCCTGTGGCTTTGTTTATTCTCGTAAGGGGCCAGATAAAACAGAAGAGGATAAAACAAATATAGGGCGTATTAAGATGTTAGGTGATACTTGGTTGAGCAAACTCCATCAATTGGTTGAAATAGAACAGTTGAGTTATAAAGCATGCTCAAAAATATTAAAAGTCGACACCAAAACAATTATTAAGTATTCTAAGCAAAGAAATAGTAAGCCTATGAACAAGGAAAATCATATTAAAAGTGATTTGAAGCAAAAATGGCTTGATTTAATTAACCAATACCCCATATTATCAAGAACAGAACTTAGAAAAAAAGACCCATCACTTTATATGCGAATTTATAGAAATGATAAGGAATGGTTAAAGGAACATTCCCCAGTTGTTAAAGTAAATAGGGTTACTAATAAAAGAGTTGATTGGGTACAGAGAGACCTTCACATCTTGGGCATGGTAAAAAAAGCAGTGGAAGATATAAGTGCTAAAGAAAAACCAGTTAGAATAACCGTAAGCAGTATAGGTAAAATGATTAATAATAAATCGTTGTTAGAAAAAAGAGTAAATAAACTGCCCAATACGATGAAGTATATTGAGAGTGTTAAAGAAAATACGACCAATTTTCAAAAGAGGCGTATTAGTTGGGCTATAGATCAATTAAAAGATGAAGAACTTGAAGTTTGGAAAATAATGCGAAAAGCAGGAATCAGTGAAAGATTTTATTCTGGGTTAGAGATAGAAATAAAAAGGCAGATAATAAGTGCGAAGCAAAAATTCTGATATAAAGAATGATACCAAAAAGCCGTGTTCATAGCTGAAAACACGGCTTTTTTTGTTGTAGTCATAATGGTGTTGTTCATCTTTGAAATCGAAAAATTAAAATCCTGTGAATCCACCAAAGAAGGGAGTAAACCAAGCAATAATTTTTGTCATCATGTCAAAATAGAGTAGCACACCCATTACTATCATTAACCATCCACCAATGCTCATAATGAGATGACTTTTTGTCTGGAAAAAGACGTTGCATGCTGTGCAAATCATATTGACTAGAAGAACTTGAACAGTGAACAAGTTTGTAATCAAAGCAATATTTATTCTTCTATTTAGCAACAGAAGCACAGTAATTGAAACTACTGTGCTTCTGTTTTTTAGTTCAATACATACTATGCAACCTCTCATATTCATGTGGGGGGAGCATCTACAGAAGATTTTATAGATAATTGACATAACTATGTAACAAAATATCCCGAGGTTTATATTGATTATTCTAATTGCTGTAATAAAATGATGTTATATCTTGTTAAGTTATAACATTCAGGAGGAAACTATGCTTTCAGAGAGACAACAACTTATACGTGACATGATTCTATATAGACACAATTTGAAAATCTCAGAATTAAGTCAAACACTTGAGGTATCAGAGATGACAATACATCGAGATATAAAACCTCTGATTGAAGAAGGGCTTATTATGAAGACATATGGTGGGATTACACTTATAAGGGATCAATCTATACATCGTGTTGAGGAAGACGAGTGTGTGTATTGTCATCGTAAGTGTGATGATCGATTGGTTTACAGGATAATTCTTTTAAATGGAGAACGTGAAAATGCTTGTTGCAGCCATTGTGGAATACTGCGGCATCGACAGTTAGGTGATGAGGTAGCACAAGCAATTTGTACCGATTTTTTAACAGGGACAACGATTAGCGCTCATCTAGCTTGGTTTGTTTTAGACACTACTGTCCATATTCGTTGTTGTTACCCACAAGTGTTGGTATTTGAGACTAAAGAATATGCAGAGAACTTTGTAAAAGGATTCGGAGGTAAAGTCCTTACATTTTCCGAAATAATGAAATCATTTCCTCAACACCTTAAATTGTCCTGTAAGAACAGTTGAAGAGGGGAATTTAAATGAATGAGGTACTTCTTCAGATACATGTGTGGTTAAGTCAGTTAGCCAATTTAGTAGCAGAACCAATTTATACATTAGCACTAAAACTAGATGTATGGGGAATGAAGGCTTTCTTATTAGGGTTGGTTGGGGCAACTGCACCATGTCAACTTACATCTAATTCTACTGCTGTTGCTTTGATTACATATGAGACTGAAAAAAATAAAAGGTGGTTGAATGTAGGGAGTTATATTACAGGCAAATCTTTAGTGTACATATTGTTAGGCATAATGTCTGTATTCATCGGTAGTACAGTTGCTGATATTCCTTTCATTGGAACAATGTTTTTCCGTAAATTATTTGGCCTTACTCTTATTCTAATTGGATTAGCTCTCCTTGGAAATATTTCAGTACATTCCTCTGCATCACAACGTATCTTCCAAAAAGTCCAAAAAGGATTGAAATTGAAAAATACATCTCTTTCTTTTGGGTTGGCTATGGGTTTTTTATTCTGTCCTACGTTGTTTTGGTTATTTTTTGTCTTGTTATTGCCGACAGGAAATGGAGAATTTAATTTGATAGGTCCCATTTTTTTTGCAATTGGAACAGCAATGCCACTCATTTTATATGTGATACTACTGACTATTAGTGAACGGTTATTAAATCCAATGAAGAAGACTTTGTATTCATTCCATAATGTATCAAGGAATATTTCTGCAATCTTCTTTATATTGTCAGGATTATTCGAAACTTTAAATGCTTGGATAGGATAGAAGGGAATTTGTTTATGATATATATATTTAGTTTTAGTATTATTTTTTTGTTAACCGGTTACGTCATTTTTTCTACCTATCGTGCCAAATCGTTCTTATCAGAAATGACTGCTATGATGATTGCAATGGCTGTTTCTATGATGGCTAGCATAGTAGTAGGAACCATATTAGGAGTAATATTAGTAGGGAAAATGACTGTCCCAGTAATCTCCTCAGTACTTTTTGGCATGATAATTGGATATGTTATTGGGCGTCCCTTTAGTTTATTGGCTTCATTAGATGGACTATTAGCAGGTATCATGGGCGGCATGATGGGTGCAATGTTGGGGGTAATGGTTTTTTCTCAAGATCCTGTCGTTATGATGATATTTGTGGATGCAATTTTTATCATTGTCATGATTCTTATATTGAAATTAATTAGACAAGAAGTTAAGGGAACAGATACAATAACGGTAATATCAAATAAAAATAAATGGAGTAAAGTTATTTTTTGTGTAATTGCCGTATTATTAGTTGTTTCTGTTGTATTCTTTAAACCCATTTCTCATTACTTCAGAGATCTTTTGGGTGATACAACTCCGGTTTCAGACGATTCTTCTACAAAAATAAATGAAGTAAAAGCAGAGCAAAAAGACGGTTATCAGGAAGCCGTCATAATGGTAGAGCCATTTGGATATACACCTGAGAATGTAAAAGTAAAAGCTGGAATCCCAGTTCAACTTCATTTTCAAAAGAGTTTTTCAGGTGGATGCTTATCATACTTAATAATAGAGGATTTCCAAATAGAAAAAGATCTTGATAAAGGTGATAACTTGGTCGAATTCACACCAGAAAAACCGGGTATATATACGTTTCATTGTGGAATGAATATGTATTTTGGAAAGATAATAGTTGAATAATGGATAACAACGAAACAAAGCACAGCCATTAAGAGTCTGTGCTTTGTTTTAGTTTCACCTTTAAAATTTCTTTACTTATGTAGATTTAAAAAATAAGTATCGTGGGGTTTTATTCTTATACGAGAGATATTCTACTTTAAGCATATTCTCTAAGTGTTTTTCTTCTTGAAGAATAAGGTTATGAATTGAAACTATATTTAGTAAACAAATAATTAATGTAACTAAGTTAGGGAATGTCAAAAATAGACCTATAAACATTAAATTGAATCCAACAAATGCAGGATTTCGACTATATTTGTATAAACCATTGGTGATTAGCGAGGTTTTTGTTTCTTTATCTATACCAACTCTCCAAGAGGTTTTCATTGTTATCATTGATAAAATAAAAAACAGTAAACCAATGGTAATTGTCATTAATCCAAAGTAATGCATAACCTCATTGGTGAATAGTTTAGGTAAAATATTATCAATCGAATTATCAAATATTGACTCTAAAAGCCATGCAATTCCCCATACGAAAGTTGAAATTTTAACAAACATTTCGGAAGAATCGACGGATGTCCCCTTATTTCCTTTTCCTAACACATTTGCTTTTATCCCTGATTTCTTATTTAGAATAACTAGCTTTAATGAATAGGAAAATAAAAACAAAGCAAACAGAATCAATGAAAAAACATTTACCAGTTCCATTTTTATCTCTTCTTTCTATAATGAATTAAGTGCTATTTTAAGAAAGTAAAGTACTAGAAATAAAAAGATGGACTTTCATATAAAAAGCCCATCTATTGAATAAAGTGCGTTAATTCATTCTTTAACACGCATTAAACGTAAGCTGTTTAATGCTACTAACAATGTTGCTCCCATATCTGAGACAATGGCAATCCAAAGTGTTAGCCAACCTGGAATAACTAATAGTAATGCAGCTAGTTTAATTAAAATGGCAAATGCTATATTTGCCTTGATAATATTTAAGGCCTTACGACTTAGCTTTATTGTAAACGGTAATTTCCGTAGATCATCTGCCATTAAAGCAACATCTGCAGTCTCTAATGCAGTGTCTGTACCAGCACCACCCATGGCGATACCGACTGTAGAAGCTGCTAAAGCAGGAGCATCGTTGACACCATCACCGACCATCGCAACATTGCCATAGTCTTTTCGAAGTTGTTTTATATAGGAAAGTTTGTCTTCAGGCATTAATTCAGCTTGAATTTCAGAAACCCCTACATGATGACCAATTGCATTCGCAGTCCCTTTATTATCACCAGTTAACATGATTGTTTTCTTAACACCCATGTTATGCAATTTCTCAATAATTTCTTGGCTAGATTCACGTACCTCATCAGCTACGGCAATGATTGCTTGAATCTCTTTTTCAGTTCCTAATATCATGGCAGTTTTGCCTTCATTTTGTAACTTAAGGATGTTTCCTTCTAAATTCTCTGGAATAGGTACATTTAACTCTTGGAACAATTTTGGGCTACCGATGTAATACAAAGTACCATCTACTTCACCTTTTATTCCTTTGCCAGTAATGGCTGCGAAAGCATCAACGTTGATATTTTTGAATGAAACATTTTCTTCTTCGGCTCTTTTAATAATCGCAGAAGCTAAAGGGTGCTGAGATCGATATTCTAAAGCCGTAATTATGGCTAGAATCTTTTTTGAATCTTTTTGGGTATTCATTACATCAAAGTTTGTAACCACTGGAACACCTTTTGTAAGCGTACCTGTTTTATCAAAAGCAATTGCCTTAAGCGAACCCATTTCCTCTAAATAAATGCCACCTTTAATTAAAACCCCTTTTTTAGCAGCATTACCTATAGCTGAAACAATTGAAATTGGTGTTGAAATAACAAGCGCACATGGACATCCAACTACAAGTACTGATAAACCTTGATAAACCCAAGTTTCCCAACTACCATCGAAGAACAGTGGGGGAACAATTACTACAAGCCCTGCAATGACCATGATAATTGGTGTATAATATTTCGCAAATTTATCAACAAATGCTTGTGAAGGAGCGCGTTCACCTTGAGCTTCTTCAACTAGATGTATAATTTTTGAAATCGTTGTATCTTCAACGTATTTTGTAATTTTAACTTCTAATAAACCCTCTTCATTTAGTGTTCCAGCGAATACCTCATCATCTACTGTTTTTGAAACTGGTACTGATTCCCCTGTAATAGCTGCTTGGTTGACTGCAGAAAGACCGCTAACCACGATGCCATCCATTGCAATTTTTTGCCCAGGTATAACAATCATAATATCGCCAATCTCTATATCATCTACGTGTACCATGATTTCTTGACCATTTCGACGAATTAAAGCTTCTTTTGGTGCAATATCCATTAATGAGCGAATTGATTGACGTGCTTTATCCATTGAATAACGCTCTAAAGCTTCACTAATAGCGAATAGGATAACAACTATGGATGCTTCTGCCCATTCTCCTATAAATGCAGCACCAATGACAGCTACCGTCATTAATGTTTTCATGTCAAAATCAAAGCGAGTTAAATTTTTGAAACCAACTTTGAATAGATTGAAACCACCGATTACAATTGAAGCTATAAATAATAGGGAGGTAATAAGATTTTCTTCACCGTTTACGTATTGAGATAGATAACCGAATACGATAAATAAGCTTGCGTATAAAAGTGTGCTATGTTTTTTGTAAAATGGTACTTTCTTTTCAACTTGCCCCTCACTATTGTCAGAAGATGGAGCTTTAGATCTGTATGAAGGTGTATCCATTGATACTTTTAAATTTTCAAAAGCTCCAGCTTTTTCAAGTTCCGCAATAGTTGTTTCGCCAGTTACGGAAATTTTAGAAGCACCGAAGTTTACTTTTGCATCTTGAACCCCTGGAAGCTCTTTTACATTACGTTCAAATTTACCTGCACAGTTTGCACACGAGAAGCCTTCAATTCTATAGGTAGTATCTGTTTGGGGTGGAGTAACACGTTTTTGTTTTTCTGGCGTTACTTTTAAGTTTTCGAAAGCTCCAGCCTTTTCTAACTCCTCCACGGTCGCATCGCCTGTAACTGATATTTTAGATGCCCCAAAGTTCACCTTTGCATCTTGAACACCAGGTATTTCTTTTACATTACGTTCAAATTTACTTGCACAGTTGGCACAAGAGAAACCGTTCACGCGGAATACCTGTTTTTCCTCAGTCATTAATTTCACCTTCTTTATGTTCTTCAAATGCAACACTGATTAAATTCTTAAAATATGGGTCATGAATAGCGTAATAAACCAATTTCCCTTCTTTACGATATTCAGCTAATCCTAAATTTCGTAGTAAACGCAAATGGTGCGACGCAGTTGCTGTTGTTGACCCAATAATATTAGCGATATCGCAAACACATAATTCATCTTCTAGTGTTAGCGCATAGGCAATTTTTACACGTGTATCATCCGAAAGTGCTTTAAAAACTTTAGCAACATCCATTGATTTTTTTTCTTTTAACTTGTCTTGAACATAGTTTACTTTATCCTCATGAATACAGGTGATTTCACATATTTCTTTCATATATTTTCCTCCAGTTATCATTCAAACGTTCAAACGATTATTTGATTGTTTTTATAATAAACTTAAACATTCAAATAGTCAAACAGTTATTTGAATGTTTTATTTATTTAATGCAATTTATTATTTTTGACCAGAAAAGTATATGCAAAAGCCTAAGCTTGAAAAAAGTTAATTTTTTTGGATATGTATGGAAAAAGAAATGTAGATCATTAAATTAGAGGTTAGCTATTGAATATAATAATTATTAGTTTGAATAATAGTTGCAAATTGCAAATAAAATTGCTATATATATTTATTAAGGATAGAATATTTTTGTGTTTTACTTAGTTTTATTAATTACAGCTATTATTTTTAATGAATTTATATTTGCAAAATGCAAATAATGAAGGGGGATAAAAAATGAAAGGGATTCTTGATACAATCGTTATTGGGGGAGGGCAGGCTGGACTTGCAGCAGGCTATCATTTACTGAAAAAAGGTCTACGATTTTTAATATTAGAAGAAAGTAATCAGATCGGGGGTTCTTGGCCAAATTATTATGACAGTCTTAAATTGTTTTCTCCAGCAGGGTTTTCCTCTATGCCCGGCATGAAGTTTCCTGGAAACCAGAATCTCTATCCGAAAAGGGATGAAGTTATTCGATACTTACAAGATTATAAAAAAAAGTTCCAATTACCTGTTTTAATTAATCAGAGAGTAGATATGATTGAGAAAAATAACATAGGTTTTATTGTTCGAACTGTCACAGGCGATAAATTTCAAGTTAGAACAATCATAAATGCTACAGGCTCATTTAATAATCCTTTTATTCCTAACATTCAAGGAAGAGAAGTCTTTCAAGGGAAAACACTTCACTCTTCAGAATATCGAAATCCACAGCCATATCACAACCAAAGGGTAATCGTAATCGGAGGAGGTAATTCGGCTGTGCAAATTGCTGTTGAATTGTCTAAGGTTAGCCAAACTACTCTTTCAGTACGACAGCCAATAAAATTTGTAAAACAACGTCTACTTGGACGGGACATACACTATTGGTTGAAGGTATTTGGTTTTGATACCTTTCCTTTCTGGCGCTTTGGAAAAACGGCACCCAGATCAAATGCTGTGAATGATATAGGAGGATATAAAGATCGAATTAGTAAGGGGAGTCCGGAACAACGTTTAATGTTTACTTCTTTTTATGAAGATGGAGTTATTTGGCCGGACGGAGAAAGGGAGCCTGTAGATACCATTATCTATGCCACAGGATACAGACCACATTTACCCTATATGAAATTACTTGGTGCATTAGATGGGGAAGGAATGCCTTTACAAAAGGCAGGTATTAGCAGTATCCCTGGATTATATTTTGTGGGACTAGAAGGACAACGATCATTTGCATCTGCAACTTTAAGAGGTGTGGGAGAAGATGCCGAGTATGTTGTGAAAAAGTTACTTCACCACATGAAAAGTAGAAACTTTTGAAGTAGGAAAAACATCTTCAAAAAAAGTTAAATATATTTTAGTTGTATTTTGCAAATAAATAATATATATGTCTTTATAGGAGATGATTAAATGGAAAATAAACGTGAACTTTTTCAAGTTTTAACTCAAAAGTTTGCTCTACTAAATAAAACATGTTGTACTGTAGGATCAATTGACATCACACCAATACAGAGCCATATTCTATATGAGATCGACAAACAAAATAATCCTTCTATGCAACAAATAGCAGAGGCAATAGGTATGGATATTACTACATTTAGTAGACAGATTCAAACTCTTATTAAGATGAATCTTGTCAAAAAAACTCCTCTAACATCAGATAAAAGAGTGTACATTTTGTCATTAACTGTGGAGGGTACATTTCTCGCTACTACAATTGATGAAATGATAAACAATTATTTAAATGAAGTTTTTTCACATTTGAATGACTTCGAAAAAGAAACTGTTTTACGTTCAATTGAACTCTTAAATAAAGCTATGGCTAAATCAAATTTGTGTTGTACACCTTCTCCATAACTCGTTACTAAAGAAAAATTAATGGAGATAAATTAATCTTTATCATTATCTTTTAAAGCGTACGTTTAGGTAACTGAACGTACGCTTTTTACAAAGTATAAAAATTTTTTTAAAATGGGTAAATATCTGTTGCAATTCAAAACATTAAATCATAATATAAGAATATAGTTATATACTGATTATGTCACCTTCTTACGAGGTGATTTTATTTAAAATAATATATAAGAAAACAGTTATATAAGGAGTGCAGATAAATGGAAAACACACTAATTGAAAAACAACTAAAAGCAGCAGCGGATTTGAATCGCATTAAATTACTTGCATGCATGAAAAACGGGGAGGTATGTGTATGTGATTTTGTGGATGTGCTAGGAATATCACAACCAGCCGTTAGTCAACATCTACGAAAATTAAAGGAGGCAGGCATTATTACGGAACGGAAAGTAGGGACTTGGAAACATTACCGTTTAGTAGAGAATCAAACGCCACTGATGAAGGGCATTTTAGAACAAATTCAGCCTTTAAAGGGGTGCAATTGTGAAACCGATTGCTGCCATGTAGGGGGAAATATAAATGAGTAATGAATCTTTAACAAAACAGCTTTCTTTTCTAGATCGTTACCTTACCCTTTGGATATTCGTTGCGATGGGAATAGGTGTTGTATTAAGTATCACCATGCCTAATGTTGGGGAAGCGTTAGAGTCCATGTCTATTGGAACAACGTCCATACCGATTGCTATAGGGTTAATTGTCATGATGTATCCACCATTAGCGAAAGTAAAGTATGAAGAAATGTGGCGAGTGTTTAAGGATTGGAAAGTGCTATTACTATCACTTTTACAAAACTGGTTACTCGGCCCGTTCCTCATGTTCTTTTTAGCGATTATCTTCTTACAAGATTACCCAGAATATATGGCTGGACTCATTATGATTGGCTTAGCTCGATGTATTGCCATGGTGATTGTGTGGAATGATTTAGCGCGTGGAGATCGTGAATATGTAGCTGGTTTAGTTGCCTTTAACTCCATTTTTCAAATTGTGACGTATTCAATTTTTGCTTACTTTTTCTTAAATGTATTACCTGGTTGGTTTGGTTTAGAGAATTTCAATGTATCCATTTCTATGTGGGAGATTACAAAGAGCGTTCTAATTTACTTAGGGATACCATTTGCAGCAGGATTCCTCACACGATGGATAGGAATTAAAGCAAAAGGAAAACAGTGGTATGAAGAAAAGTTCTTACCGAAAATTTCACCACTTACTTTAATTGCACTGCTGTTCACGATTGTGTTGATGTTTGCTTTAAAGGGTGAGCAATTAGTAGAACTGCCACTTGATGTAGTGCGAATTGCTATTCCATTATTTATTTACTTTGTGATCATGTTTGCTGTGTCATTCTTCTCTTCCCGTAAAGTAGGTGCATCTTATCCTGTCACAGCAGCTCTTTCTTTTACAGCTGCAAGCAACAACTTCGAGTTAGCAATTGCTGTTGCAGTGGGTGTGTTTGGCTTGCATAGTGGCGTGGCATTTGCCGCTGTTATTGGACCACTAGTGGAAGTACCAGTCCTCATTGGACTTGTATGGGTTGCCTTACGTTGGCAGAAAAAATACTTTAAAACCATTAAATTATAAGGAGCAATTACTATGACAAATACACTTTATTTCTTATGTACAGGAAACTCATGTCGAAGTCAGATGGCTGAAGGATGGGCAAAGAA